>JAUMTV010000042.1:5204-20421 GCA_030531025.1 Turicibacter sp. | reverse complement strand
TCTATAATTTTCCATATAATCACTACCTGAAAAACCAATAGTATAAATTATATGTTCTTTAGTAACCTCTACACTCATTGATGGTAATAGATAGCTTCTTGACATAGCCATTCCCGTTTCTGATTCATGATAAACATCATTTTGAACTTCATAAATTCCGCTTTCAATATCGCTTTCTGTTGCATATACATTGCTAGTTCCTAAAGTTAAGAATATTCCTAAAGCCATCACAGCTACTAAAATTCCTTTAAATTTATTTAATATTTTCATTTTCTATTCTCCTTAATTCTTAAAGCTAAATTAGGAGGCAAATAAATAGTTTTCCTATTTTATTTACCCCCTCATATAATTTTATATTACTTTCTTTTCTTTGCTAAAACAGCTCCTGCAGATGTTAAAAGCATTCCTAAACCTGCAACTGCTCCTGAACCAATAGGTGCTCCTGTTTGTGGTAATGTATCTACTGTATATTCTTTAATGAATGTTAAAGTATCTTCTAATAACGTAACACCAAATTCGACTTCTCTAGACATTGGTACTACATAAGTTTTAACTTTTATGCTATCGCTTAAACTTGAAACAGCAAATCTAATATTTGTTGTATCTCCACTTGTAGTCTTAGTTACAGTAACTTTTTTACCATTTACATAAATCTCATGATTTTGCATGAATTCAGCTCCAGTAAAAGTTAAAGTAACATAGTATTTACCATCTATTTCTTCAACCTTTGAAGTAGAATTTAAATATTTTCTAGCCATAGCTTGTCCAGTTTCACTCTCATGAGTTACAGTATTTTGAATTGAGTATAACTTACCTTTTGTTACTTTAGTTTCCTCTTCAGTAGTAGTTGTGTTTTCAGTACTTGTACTACTATTGTTGTTTGATCCAGATGTTGTTCCTCCTGTTGTACTTCCAGTTGTTCCTCCATTATTAGTTGTTCCATTTGTAACTAATGTTAATGTATCTTCTAATATATCAACTCCGAATTCTACATTGCTTCCCATCATAGTAACATAAGCTGAAACCTTTATTGAGTCTTCTAAGCTTCCAACAGCAAATCTTAAACTAACAATCTCACCATCTACTGATTTAGTTGCATCTACTTTTGCTCCATTAACATATACTGTATGATTACTCATCATTGTTGATCCCATAGCTGTAAATGTTAATGTAACATATTTCTTTCCATTTACTTCTTCAACTTTTAATGTTTCTTCTAAAGCTTTTCTTGCCATACTAAGCCCAGTCTCACTTTCATGAGTTACGTTGTTTTTAGCTGTATAAACCTTAGTTCCTTGTTCTTCAGTTGTTCCATTATTTGTACTACCGTTATTTGAATCTTCATTTCCAGTATTACCACCATTGTTATTATCTGGATTTTCCGGTGTTTCTACCTTATCATCACTTCCTGAATTATTATCTTCAACTTTTGTTAATGTATCTACATCATTTACAAAATCTATTGATTGAACTTCGCTAAATCCCATTGCTTCAACATTTATATCCATTTCAACTTGAATATTCGCATCTATTGATGGAACTACAAATGATATTGATTTATCTTCATTTACAGTAGAATTAGTATCAATTCCATTAACTTTTATGTTTGTATTTCTTATAGAAGTTAATCCAAGACCTTGATACTTTAATGTCATTGTTATTTCTCCATCTTTTACAGTTATAACTGTTTTATCTTCTATAAATTGTCTAGCCATACTTTGTTGTGTTGTACCAACTTTATAAGTAAAGTTATTTAATGTATAAGTTCCATCTTCTAAAACATTTACTTCTTCTCCACCAGTATTTCCACCATTGCTTGTATCATTATTTCCTGTACTACCTTCATTGTTATCTGGAGTTTCTACATTATCTCCACCACTTACTGAATCATCTACTGTTGGTATTGAACTTGTATCATTTACTAGATCAAAATTCGTTCTATGAACCCAAGTTCCCATTGGTGTTTCAGCTTGATATGTTAAATCAATATTAATTTTTGAATCTACTGATGGAACTATAAAGCTTATTGATCCATCTTCATTTTTAATCGTTTCTATTGCTTCTCCATTTACAGTAGCTCCATGTACTTCTTTTACAACCTTTAACCCTTCTTCATTGAATTTAATAGTTACTGTTATTTTATCATCCTCAACCTTTATAGTAGATTTTCTCTCTATATAATTCTTCATACTACTTTCTGAATCTGAATTTGCTTTAAACACTGTATTATCAACTTCATATGTTCCATTTTGAACTTTTTGTTCAACAGTTAATACTGCTTGCCCATCTATTACTGTAGCTCTAATAACTTGTACATTACTTCCTAATACTGTCGTTGCTACCATTAAAGCAGCTAATATCTTACAAAGTTTCTTTCTTAACATAACCCTATTCCCCCTAAATATATTTCTAAAATTTATTTTTCTCTTCTAATTGACATATTACTAATTATCTTCCATAATTAATGATATTGATTCTCATTTACTATTAAAATAATATCATATATTTTAGTTATACGTTTTAACTATATTTATATATTTTTTAACAATATTTTTATATTTAATAAATTTAGAATAAATTTTAATGGAAGGATGCTCAGATTAATGATTTCAAATATATTAACTAATTTCTTTAATTGTCTTGCTGTTCCAATACTAGTTTTAAATTATAAGTTTGAAACTATATTTACCCATAATCATGACTCAAAAATCGATAATTCATTTTATACTTCTAAAGCTATAGAGCAAATAAAAAAAAGAGATTTTTTCTCAAACACTTTTTCGTTTAATATAAATAATGACATATCCTTTACTTGCATTAGTTTTAATCATTATGACAATAATAAAATGTATCTATTAATGGGTCCATATACTATTAATGAAGATTCTAATAATACTAATGTTATCAATACACTCACAGAGGATGGATTAAAAAGCATTATTAAACTACATTCTTATATTATCGATAATCATATTTGTAATAATAAATCAAATATGATTAATTCTCCTTTTGTAAATCATGCTATTAAATATATTGAAAAAAACTATGCTCACGAAATCTCAATAGATGATATTTGCAAAGAATTAAACGTAAATAAATGTTATTTTTGTAGTGTATTTAAAAAAGAAATTGGATCAACATTTATAAACTATTTAAATAACTATAAAATAGAAAAAAGTAAGGAACTATTAAAAAATCCTAATATATCTTTACTTGATGTTTCACTTTCTGTAGGATATAACAATCAAAGTTATTTTAGTACAGTATTTAAAAAAATAACTTCAAAAACTCCGTTAGAATTTAGAGATGAATACTTAAATAAATAAAAACTTAAAAAACATCTGTCTTTTATTTTGCTTATGTAGACAGTTGTTTTTTAGTTTTCTATCCTTATTTTAAACTTGTTATATTTTTACCTATATTTTTTACTTTATATAATCCATTAAAACTTACTCCACTTACCCCAATTCCCATTTTTTGAAAACAATTACATGTTATGTTATATCTTATTGTCAACTAGATATTTTTAAATTTCATAAACATGTATGTAAATAGCATACCAACTAAAAATAAATTAATAAATGATAATACATCTATTCCATTGTTGCTTAAAATTAAATAATCACTATTTCATTTAGTTAAAAGAGGTATACCAATTATTACTCCAATCAGCATAGATGTTCCAAATATTAAAGCATATGAAAGTAAAAATACTAAATTACATGACCCCAAATCAATGTGAATTAATAGCTAGGAATGTATCATAAAAAAGTTTGACTTTTTATACCCAAAATCTTTACATAAGACCAACTTTGTAATCTCTAAATTTGTTATTTTAATAGCACTAGCATTTTTAAATTATCCGTATATAATATATATTATGATATTTATTTAAGAGAGGTGATTACTATCACTATTGAACAAATACAGTATTTTCTAGCTGTAAAAAAATACAATGGTTTTTCAACAGCTGCCAATGAACTATGTATCTCACAATCATCTTTATCAAAGCAAATCAAATCTTTAGAAAAAGAACTTGATACAACTCTCTTTGATAGAACTTCAAGGGTTACTTCACTAACTGAGGCAGGAAAAGACTTCTATATATATGCAGTAAAATTTTTAGATGATTATAATAATATTCTTCAGGCAATGAAAAAGCACGCTACTTCAAAAAAATGCACATTAAAACTTGGTACTATTGCAGTTTTAACTCAATATGGCTTAACCTCAACACTTGCATCATTTAAGCATAACTATCCTAATATTGATATTAATATATTTGAAGATGAAAATGATGCAATATTGAATATGCTTATTAAATCTGAAATTGACTTTGCAATTGTAAGGGATTTTAATTTGTCTAGAAATGAATTTGATGTTACCCCATTAGCCGAAGATGAATTAGTAGTAGTTACATCTAGCAATCATCCCTTTACAAAAAAGAAATATATATCATTTAATGACTTAAAAAATGAAAACTTTATCATTTGTGCAAAGTCTGGGGTTTATGATATTTGCGTAAAAGAATGTAACAAATTAGGTTTTACACCTAACGTAGTACATAATATTAATAAAATTGAAACTATATTAGGATTAGTTTCTGAAGGTCTTGGTATAACATTAATTGTAAATAATGTTTTAAAGCCTTTTAGCAACTCTAATATATCTATTCACCCTCTTAAAACCCCTATTAATTCTAATCTTGCATTAGTTACTAATAAAGAATCTAAAGACCATAAGGAATTTAATCTTTTTAAAAATTTTATAATTAAAAATATAGTGAAATAATATTTAAATTACAACTTAATATAGAAACTCTCTAAAGAGTTTCTATATTTTTATTTTCAAAGTTTTCAGCTATATTCTTTATTTTTATTATTTCTTTATATAAATCATATCCAACTTTAGGGTGATATAAATATACTAAAAATGAATCAAGAATATATGGCGAATAAGGTAACTCTAATAATTCCTTTGCAAATGCCATACCTGCGATTTCACCTAAACAAACAATATTAGAATCATTTTTAAATGGCCCCAGCTTCCATAATGTTATCTTTTCTATTTTAGTAAACATATCCTCTCCATTATGTTCTTCTAGATAATGAAAAATCTCATGTGCTAATAAAATTTCTTCAATATTTACATTATTAAATAGCTCATTAAGTTTTTCTTTTTCTATTAAATCTAGAGCTTTATCTACACTATCTTTAAATATCGTAACTTTATTAGGATTAACGAATTGAGCAAATATAATATGCCCTCCTCCATTTGGTCTTTGTGGATAATCTACTTCAATACCTATTCTTTTTGCAATTTCATATACATCTATATCCCCATTTTCTTCTCTTATTTTCTTTGCATATTCACTTCCACATAAATTAGCCTTTTCTATTAATTCTAGCTTTTCTTCTCTATTAAATTTCCCATGTAACGGATCTCTTCGAAATGCATACATTCCCCAATCTTCATCTCTAACATTAATCAAATCTTTTAACATTAGTCTTATATGTGGGATTGCAACTTCATATTTTTTCTCTTCCTTTTTTCCAATAAAAGAATTCATAAACTTTTTTGCAAAATTATCATTATATTTCATTTTTAACTCCTATAACTAAGATATCATCATCTTCTTGTACATCTTGAACTATTACATCCATTAACATTAAATTTTGTTTAAGCTCTGTTCCAGAATCAAAATCCATAACTCTTGGTCCTACGCACAAATAAAAATCTGGTCTTAAAACACTATCAGCTTTATATACAGTAAGATCTTCATAAATATTTTTAACAACCTGTTTATAATCTTTTGCTTTTACCTTTATGGTGCTACCATTATTTCTTTGTATCTTAATAAATCCTTTTTTATCTAATATGCGAATTAATCCTTTTCCCTTTATTACTGAATCAAAAACATAAAAATGCTTAGTTTTTTCTTTTAACTTCACATTTTCAATTTCTATATTCATATCTTTTGCAGCCAATTCTTTTGCTTCTTGCTCTGTACATTCTTTTAATAAATCACTTGCTTTAACCTCTGCAGCTCCTGTTGCAATTGCAATAAGCTTAGATGTAGTACTATCAATTTCAATATGTATATCTATACTTGATGGATCCGCTCCATTTTCTATTACCCTAGTCATAACTTCACTTCTAATATTTTTTATATCTTGCGGTCTTGGGTTTGGTATTACTCTTTCTACAGATTCTCTTATCATAGAAAGTGCAACTCCTATAGAAGAAATTACCTCTGCATTTTCTGGGATACTATATTTTACATCCATCTTATCAGCGCAATATCCAATAAGCGATGAAGCCCCTCCACCTACACCAATAAGTGAAATTTGACTTTTATCTAACTTATACTTTTGCGCCAATTCTAAAATAACTGGTTCTATTTTTCTAAAAGATTTTTCTAATATTTGTGCTGCTACATCTTCAACTGTAGTTTTCATATAATCTGCAACTACTTGCATTGCCTTTCTTGCCGAATTTACATTCCCATAGGAAAACTGCTCTAGTTTTACCAGCCCTAATATATTTGCTGCACATGTATTAGTTACAGTAATTCTCTTGCCACTTTTTAACCTTATTGCAATATAATCATTAGGATCTCCCTCTTTCGGAGAGAAGAATTCTATTTTGGGATCTACTATTTCTTCTTCTGGTGTAAAAACTGCATAATCCATTCCTGCAATATGTGCACTTCTTGGACCTGCATCTACTACACCATTTTTATTCCCACGGATCATACTACCACCAGCTACCCCTAAGACTCTAACATCAATAGAAGTGACATAAGTTTTATGTCCATCTACTACTGAATAATCAATGGCAGGTCTTCCATTTTTAATTACACCTATGTTAGTAGATGTCCCTCCAACTTCAAAATAAATTCCATTTGATATTCGAAGATACATAAGAGATCCCATTACACTTGCAGCAGGTCCTGATAACATTGTAAGAATAGGCCTTTTCTTCATTTCTTCAATATCCATAGATCCACCATCTCCACGCATTATCATAAGTGGAACTGTCACTCCTGCATTTCTTACTGATTTTTCTGTACTATTTGCTACTTCTAACATCTTAGGTAATATACTTGCATTTATGGCACCTGTCTTTGTTCTCCTTGTAAGTCCATAAAGCTTAGTAATATCCGATGCAATAGTAATAGGAATTTTCATTTTCTTTGCTACCTCTGCAACAATTGTTTCATCAGTCATATCATCTACTCCAAAAGCTCTTGAAGTAACAAGTACTTGAATTCCTAATGTCTTTAATCCATTAATTGTATTTTCAATATTTTCAGCAGTTAAATCCTTTTTATTAATTATAGCATTGGATATTTTTATAGCTCTTCCAGTTCCTAAATCTATATCTTTTAATTGCACTTGTCTTCTGCCTAAATATCCTTCTATTCCCTTATCTACAACCCCTATAACTCCGACATGAGCTACATCACCTTCTAATAATGCATTAGTTGCTTGTGTTGTACTATGAGCGACAAAAACCACCTGTTCTGGTTTTATATCATTAGATTCTAAGCAACCTTTAAATGCATTTATTACACCTGTAGCTACCCCAAATTCGTCATCATGAGTAGTTTTAACTGAATATTTTCCTATAATTTTATGTGTATTATTATCAATAGCAACTGCTTTTGTATGTGTGCCTCCAACATCAATTCCTATTCTAACTACATTACTTTTCACAACAAATACCTCTTTTTCTACTTAATATATAATTAAGAATTGCTTTTTATATTATTTCAATATAAAATTCTCTACATTCACATATACAATCTTATACCACTAAGCTTCCCGATTATATCATAACCCTTAGTATAAGTTGTTAAAAATTTAATTATCCACTATAAAAAAATAATTTCCGCCCTACACAATGTCAAGACGGAAATTAAAATTTCATCTTACATACCAAACATAATGAACGTTACTATACTTAATATAGCACAGATTATCCATCCTAGTGGTATACTTCTCTTTAAGAAATCTTTTGTATCTACTTTTGTATATCCAAGCCCCCAAACAATCCATGATTGAGTTATACAACTTGATATGTTCATTGTTATTGTTGGTGCATACATTAATGGGAATAATAGAAGGTTTGAGAATCCAACACTCTTTAATATTCCTAATGTAGCAGCCCCACATCCAGCTAATGTGAATGGTCCTCTGAACATTCCAAGTGGCGCTAATATTGCAAATGCAATACAAATTACTATTGGGCTATTTGGTATTATTCCACCTAATACTGCATTGAAATATGGTACACATAATTCTGCAGCTTTATTGAACATTGGTATCATAAGCATGAATCCAACTAATGGAGCAGTATCTATTGCACCATCAAAGAATGTCTTACTGAATACTTCTGTCGCAGCTTTATATGAAGTTAACTTTCCACATACTGCTAAAGCAAAGAAACTTGCTACTAAAAATCCAACTATAACTGGAATTTGGAATCCTATTGCTAATACAACTGGTATAAATGGAGTTATTAATGCAATCATCGGTGCAGCCTTCACTTCTTCATTAACAGGAGCCTGAGCTGCCCATGCATGAACTCTCTTCTTCTTTTTCATTGCTATCATAGGAACTAATATCGCTACTAATAATTGAATTCCTAAAGCTACAAATCCCCATCTTAAATATGTTGAATCATAGAAATAAGCTTGTTCTCCATTAGCTCCTAAGTAAAATGCTTGATATTGATTAAATATAACTGGATTTATATATAAACCAGCTCCAATTGATAATAAGAATGATATAATTGCTGTAACCTTAGGAATACCTAATGATAATAATATTGGAAGTACAATTACTCCGATAGCAACAACTGCTCCTGCTCCAAACATACTTGAAAATACTGCTGTTGTAACTACAGCTAAAAGTGTAGAAGTAACAATAGGCTTATCTCCACCAAATTCTACTGTCTTCTTAATCATAGTAGATGCTATACCTGTTTCTAGCATTATTCTACCAAACCATGCTCCAAATATGAAGTTAACTAAAACTCCTCCCCAGCCTTCAGGTCCTCCTTGGAATACGTGCTTAAGTGCACCTACTACCCCTATATTAACTATATCGCTATTCTGCGCTATAAAATCTTGATTCGTTACAAATGCATTTCCTATAAGAGGTAATACTGTCCAAATCACAGCCATGATTAAGATACCTGTCATTAAGTTTCCACCCTTAACAGCATATACAACTAATCCGGCAAATGATATCAATAGTAAAATACCAATAATAAATTCAATACTCATTTTAGTTTCTCCTTAACTTTAGTTTATTTTATTAACGCATTAATTCGTTAATTTATTAATTAACAATATTAATTAAAATTTTTAGTAGTACATTGCTAATATAAATTTTATAAAGACAACCCTTTAATAATATAAATTTCTCTTAATATTAGCAATGCCTAACTAAATTTTAATTAATATCTTTTTCTATACTCTTCTAATATATCATCCATTACTTTTATAACGTGTGCTGCACTTTCTAAGTCAGCTGGAGATTTTTCTTTTCCGATTAACTCATTAACTATAGTTTGAATATAAGGTTGAGCTACATGCTCTGGTTCTTTATAATCAATAACTTCTTCTTGTCCATCGATTATAACCTTAATTGGCCCATAGAATAATCCTGTTGTACTTATTCTACCCTTATCCCCTACTATTAACATTTCTTCTTCATCATGGTCAGCAACATAACACCATATTCCGTTACCCATAACACCACTTTCAGTTTTAAAGATTGCATTAACTGTATCTTCTACTTCATAGTATCCACCGTAGTTTTCAGCCATACCACTTACATTTTCAATTTTACCAAATAGGTACTCAACTATATCTAAAACGTGAGCAACCATATCTACGAACTTACCTCCCCCTGCTGCTTCTGGTCTCAATCTCCATGGTAAGTTATCTCTATCTAAATCAATATCTTCAACTTTCATGAATTGTCTTAAGTGAACAAAATTAACTTTTCCTAATGCTCCACTTTCGATTATTTCTTTGATTTTCATGTACTTAGCCATTCCTCTTCTGTAAAAAGCTACGTATATTGGAAGGTTAACTTCTTCTGATTTTGCAATCATTTCTAAACATTCTGAATAAGTTAATGCCATTGGTTTTTCAGTATAAGGAATCTTTCCTGCTTCTAAGCATTTCATTGAATAATCCTTATGGAACTTCGGAGGTGTTGGAAGGTATACTGCATTTATTTCTGGATCTGCAAGCATTTCTTCCACAGTTTTATAAACAACTGGTACTCCATGTCTTTTTGCATAATCACATGCTCTATCATAATCTAAGTCAAATACTGCTTTTAATTCTGAATTTTCTGATTTGTATAGGCCTGGACCACTTTTCTTTTCTGTTACGACACCGCAACCAACCATACCCCATACTACTTTATTTAATTTTTCCATTTTAATTTCTCCTTTGGCTTAAAATTATAAAGTTGAAACTTTAACCTTTATAACTATCTTTCTTATGATCATTGATTCATCCTTCATTATTGCAGGAATATGAACATCATGTGGATAGAATACTGCATAAGAACCTTCTTCCATTTCTAAGTGAGTTTCTCTTGCATTTTGATTGTTTTTATAGAATATAAGGTCTCTTGTTTCTAAAAGATTTTCATCTATTTCATTGTCTCCCATGTCTGGATAACAACCTATTTTTTCTTTTCCTTTTGCTAAGAATTGAACATCAATATATGTTTCATGTACTTCTGGACGCAAATTACATCTTTCAGTAGTTTGAACATCTAGTACTTGTAAAATCATATTATCTCCATCTAATTCATATCTTCCCGGTTCCATAGCTACTAAATCATTTTCTTTAAGGTAATTTATAGCTTTTTGAATAACTACTGGATAGCTTGATATATTTTCATTACACTTTATATTTCCGAAAATCATTTTATACCTCCCCTGAAATTAATGCCTAAATTCAACCTCGTTTTTATTGTTATTTTTTCTACAATTTTCAACAAAGCTTTACACATAAACTTTACATTTGTTATATTACAGACAATTAAACCCACTTTCAATTCATTTTAGGAATGATATTATTCCTTTTTTGAATAGTATTATAAAATCTAATCATAACCTTTGTTATTTTTTTATCAGTTTCCATAGTTATTTCAACGCTTTAGCATAGTTTTAATCTATTAATATTAATCATATAAAATATTAATAAATTTCATAAAAAAAAATTAATCTTTTATTGACTTTTAATAAACACTATTTATAATCAAATTTTATATAAAAATGAGCTATCATGTTAATAAATTAAAATTATATTAGCATGATAGCTCATTATTACTTAACTATTATTTTTATATTCTAATCACTTTTTCTTATCTTTCTAATCTTATATACTTATAATACTAGCATACACATAGCTGTGCTTAAGCAAGTAATTGCTACTCCTCTTACCTTTTCCATTTAATTTACAATTTTATGTCCTGTATTTTCAATACAACTTCTTATCTCTTGTTCTGTTGCCGGCTTATTATAAATTACTTCAACACTTCCCCGTGCCATATCAACACAAACATTATCGACACCATCTATTTTTTCTAGTGCATTTTTAATTTGTGTCTTCATATTTTCATTTGCAATACCATTTACCATGTAATGTTCTCTTTCCATTAATACTACTCCTTTTATAAAAATTATATAAATAGTATTCTCAAAAAACATTACTATTATTAGAAATTTTTTTTCTATTTCATACTCATTAATTCATTTCTTATTTCACTTAAATCATTAAAACTCTTATAAGAATTACTTAAAATCTTTTCATCAGCCTCTTTCAAGTCAACAACATGAATAGGAATCATACCAGCGTTAAATGCAGCTTCTATCCCTGCACTTGAATCTTCAATTACAATGCATTGTTCTGGCTTTACCATTAACTTATCTGCTGCTTTTAAAAATATATCAGGATTTGGTTTAGTTTCCCTTACTTCATCCCTACATACTATAGCATTAAAAAAGTTTTCAATATTAGCTTGCTTTAGTTGTTTAAATGCTCTTTTTGAAGTAGCTGATGTTGCTAAGGCAATTTTAAAATTATTTTCTTTTAAGTATTCTAAAATTTCATATACTCCTGATTTTAAAGGAACACCTTTCTCTATTTCTTTAGCTAAATTATCATCCTTTTCTATGTACATATCATCTATTGGTAAATCACTTCCAAAATGATTCACAAATACTTTTTTAACATTTTCACGACCAGTTCCTAATACTGATGCATATATTTCCTTTGTCATTTTATATCCATACTTTTCAAAAACCTCTGACCATACTTTTAAATATATCATTTCAGTATCAAATATTACTCCATCCATATCAAATATTATAGCTTTTATTTTATCAATCTCTAAAGTCATATAACTACTGTCACCTTCTCCCCCATTATTATAATTAAAAAATTTTAGTAATAATTTATACTAATTATATCATAATTTAAATCTACATTTTTTCACTATTATATTTAATTTTTTTATTATTTTCTTCTATTATTTACATTTAAGCATATTTATTTTAAAAATAATGTAAGAATATTTGTGATTAATTATTTTTACATTATTTTCTATTTAATATAAAATATGTATATACAATACTTTTTATATTTCTTCTATTTTTTTATAGTAAGAGATAAATTTAATAAAAATTTGATGAATAGGAGGGTAATTTAACCGTATGAGTTGCTGGACTGTTTTAAAGATAAAACCAACTAGAAATATTGATAAAATTAATGAGGCTTATGTTGAATTAAGTAATTCTATAGCCGAAAATAATAAAGATGCTGAGGAATTAGAATTAGCATATAATAAAGCTATTTCTTTAGCCACTGCATCTATTGGAGATCTAAATATGACTTTATTGCATAATTCTAATTTCGATATTTTATCAGCTTTAATAAACTCGTCAATAGATAATACAGCTATAGATTCAATAGATAAATTTATTGACAAGGTAAGTGAAATATATAATAATCCTAATCTTAGATTTTCTAAGGATTCATGGATTAATTTATTAACACTACCTATTTTAAATAACCCTTCTATTAGCGAAAAATTAGAAGTTGAACTTATTGAGTATATATATATACATAAATATCTTCCTTTAAGTATTTATACCTTATTAAATTCTAGATTTAATTGGACAAATAGAATCAGTGAATTAAAAGCTAATATTTCAAATGAAATTGTTGATTTTATAATAAATGAGATAAATACTCCATTACCTTTAACTTATAACTATTTATCTACTATTGATAAAGATCAATTAGATGAATATCTCGCTCTTAGAGAAAAAGCTTATTTATCCCTTAATTCTAATGAAGAAGATACTGATAAAAGCTGTTTATTCGATGCCTATTCTATATATACAAAAGATTTAGACCTATTAAAACTATTAGGTAGTTATTATATTGCTAAAAATGATAATCTTATGGCTTTAAATTACTTTAGAGAAGCAATTAGTATAAATCCTAATGACATGTTTTGTCTTTCAAACTTTGGACATTTGCTAGCAAAAAGCAACCAATTTTCAAATGCGATATACTACCTTGAAAAGTATATAAAAAAATTGAAAAATACAATTGATTTAGAGCGTATTATTGATTTGGCTCACTGTTATCATCATTCATATGATCTACAAAAAGCTAAAGATTTATATACATTAATAATTAAATTAAGACCTTGGGATATTTCAATAAGAGCTGAACTAGATACTATTAAGAATAAACTTTCTAATAATTCAGTATCTTTACCATTAACAATTCCAATTTATAAAAAGTATCTTAATCAATATATTGAACCATTTATGGATAAACTAAAAGAAATCTATAATGATTTTTCACTTAGAATAGCCGAAGAAAGCTGGGAAGAATTATTTTCTCTACCCATAGCTTCAAATGAAATGTTATTTTATTTAGTAGAACAAAATATTATAGAATTTATAACTAATAATAAAAATATTCCTAAAAATATTTTTATATTCTTAAATAATAAATTTAATTGGCTATCTAGACATGATGAACTAATAGAAATTTATCCTACTTTAAAAATTGATTATTTATTTGATAGATTATCTTTTGGTGAAACATTAAGCTATGATTCTCTAAAAGATATTGATTCTAATATATTAGAAGAGTATATAGACCTTCGTTCTATGGCTTATGATTTAGTTTATAGTGGATCAAAGGATGCAGAGTATTACTTAAATCAAGCCTTAAGCTTATATAATAAAGACTTTGAACTATATAAATTATTTGGTCAATATTATTCAGATAATAAATCTTATGATATTGCAATTACAAACTTTAAGATAGTTCTTTCTTTTAAAGAAGATGATTATTACTCTATTTGCAGTTTAGCTTTATTACTAACTAAGATAGAAAATTATGAAGAAGCTCTTTATTATTTAAATAAAAGTGTTAACACTATTGCAGGTAGTATGCTACTTGATAATGAAGATTTTTTAACTAAATATGCAATTAGTTTTTATTACACAAATGATTTAGTTAATGCAAAAAAATACTTTAAAAAACTATCTAAACTTAATTCAAATCTTAGATTTGTAAGTCATTATTTAAAGAATATAAATGATAGATTATCAGGTAAGAAGAAATCACCTATCCCTGTAGATATTATTACAAATCCTACTTCTTATAAATCTAAAACAAAGACTAAATTAATAGATATTGTTTCAAAATTTAAAGAAACTATAGGAATATAATATATATTAATTATCATATAAAAATAAGAAGAATCTATAAAAAACAATTTTTATATCTATTATAAATAGAAAAATCCTATAGGATAGACTTTTTTACTATGTCTACTCTATAGGATACATTTTATTTTAAATATTCTCTTTTTATTTATTGCTTTTTATTTTATAACTCATTACACATTCTTTACAAATACAAGCTTTTCCTCGTAAATTTTCAGGTATTTGCTCTCTTAATTCTTTAGGAACTTCAATTTTTTCACACCAACAACTTCCATGTGATAATCCTTTTTCATATGAACAGTTATTAGGTTTTCCACAAATAGGACAAATGCTTTTATTAATTTCCATTACACCTATCTCCTTTCTAACTTATTTTATTTTGAATCAAATATAACATATTAGACTTCAATAGTAAAAAAATATTTTT
>JAUMTV010000042.1:0-5104 GCA_030531025.1 Turicibacter sp. | reverse complement strand
ATATTTTTAAAGCTTTTATTAAAAGTATTAATGTATATATACCTAATACTGAAATAGTTAAAATTAATGCAATATTAATCCAAGCAATTATAGCTGTAAATAATATATTATTCCCCCTATCCCCTTGATCTTTGCTCCTCATCCATTTATTTTCCACTCATTATCTTCACTAATTAATTTAAATGATTTTGCTGAAACTGCCTTTCCAGGTTGACAATCTCCTGCTGGTATAAAATTTTCATAGCATATAACTTCTACTTCAGCATCTGAACTAAACTAAATTAAGATTAGCATATATTTTTTCAATTAATGGCGATTTATATTCAATATATTTATCTATATCATTTGGAAATAACCTTGCTGCCTCTTCTTTCACTCTACTATATTCTTTCGCTATTTTGGGATGATGTCTTAGATATTCTCTAAATCTTATATGTCGTTCTAACTCCCGTGAATTTTCAGTACAAACATAAAGATGATGTGTAAGAAGGTGTTCTTTTCCGGTATAAGAAAATGCTTCTCTACCATCGATACCGAGATTACCCTCATATTGATATCCTATTGTATCCAATTTATTTATTACATCTTTTAAAAAAGAATAACCTTTAATTACTACATCGATATCAATAATCGGTTTAGCTGATAATCCTTCAACAGATGTGCTTCCAACATGTTCTATCCTTAATGCCAAATTTCCTAGAATAATATCAAGTTCATTTTTAATATCAATGAAATTTTGTGACCATTCATAATTATATGGTACGACAATTACATGTTTAGTTCTCATAAATCCCTCCATAAATCACCACTTAGATAATGTATATTTTTAAAGTTCCTTTTCAAAAATATATCTTTGTGTTTTCATTCCTAATTCCTCATAAAAAATTAGAGCCTTTTCATTAAATGACCATACCATTAAATCAAGCCTTTCTGCACCTTTTTTCTTTGCCATATTCGATACAAAAGAAAAAAGTTCCTTCCCAATACCTTGTCCTCTAAATCTTTCATCCACACACAAAGCATCCATATAGGCCGTTCTCTTCTTAAGCATACCACTTTTATTTCTTATAGTTACAATAGCTAATCCTAAAATCTCACCATCATCTTCAGCTAATACTGAAATAATATCCTTATTTTCTACAATCTTTTTGAACTCATCTATAGAATATGGATGTTCTATTTTTACATATAAATCTGGTCTATTCTCAACATGTAAACTGTGCAGCTGTTGCATTAATTTATTTACATCATTATAATCACTTATTTTTATTTTTCTTATTCTCATAATATCACTCCAAATTAAAGCATTCCTCGCATAATTTTAGAATTACCCTATGAATTTATTCAACAAATTGGATTTTGCAAGGTAATTGTAACTGTTAAAATTATAATTAACTCTTTATCAACTTATAATTTTATATTTTTAATATATAGCGATAATACATCAGCTAGCTTCTCTATTTTTTTATAATCTATCAATTCTGGAGTATCTTTTTCATTTAAAATAAACTCTGAGATACCCTGTTGACATATATGAATATTTGCATAACCATTTTCCTCAAATGAAAAGTAATCACTTACTCCCATATTTTGCTCAAAGGCCATTTTAGCTTTTTCAGTAGGATAATCATCAACAAAATCTATATCATTATTATTGAAAATCTCCTTAATACCTGAATATAATATTTGTGACTCACTAATTTTACTTAAATTTTTCAAGCCTAAAGGGTTAGAATTATATGAATCTTTCATTCCAATACAATCAATATTTATATTAAAAACACTTTGATATTGTAGTTGTTCAAGCTTAGTAACAAAATCTCTACTACCTGAAAAAAGAGCCATTTCTCCATTAGTCATTAGGAAAATAACATCATAATTAAGAGATTCTTTTTTCGATGTATCTTTTAATAATTTAGCTATTTCAAGAACAGTAGAAACACCTGATGCATTATCAACAGCTCCATTAAACCAAGCATCAAAGTGAGCTGTTAAAATAATAGCAGTACTATTATCCTTTCCACTAATCTTACCAACAACATTACTAAGATTTATATCATCATATAAAAAATTATCTAAATACGATTTACCAAAAACAAATTCTAAATCTAATTCTTTATATAACTCATCAATATATTCAGCTGCCTTTTGATTTCCTTCTTTATTATATTCTCTATCTTCGATTTCTTCTGAACATAAATATTCAACTACTTCTCCAACTGTAAACTTTTCCTCCAGACTTTCTTCTTTAATAGTCTTATCTCTTACACCATTATTTTCACTTTTTTCTATATTGTTATCATTACAACTACATAATAAAAATACACTTATCAGTATCAATAGAAAATTTATTTTTTTTATTTTAATCATCTCCCACTATTAATGACATATTACAAATGAATATATATGTTAAATTCTATTTATAAATATTAGTTGTTGTTCATTTCTCATATATAATCTCAACTATAAATTTGAAGTTTACTACTCTAAATTGTCATTTGCATATCGTTCATCCCCCCACCAATTTGAAATTAACTCTTCCAGTTTTATGATTTCACGACTATCATAATCGACCATAATTTCAATTTTTTTATTTTTCTCTGAAAGCTGCATTAAGAACTCTTGACATGCACCACATGGCATACCACTTCCTCCACCATAAGGTGCTTTATCTCTAAAGGCAATTAACCTCTTTATTATAGTTTGTCCACTATTCATATACATATTTAATGCAGCAACTCTTTCTGCACATAAATTCATCACTCCGCCACAACTTTCTATACAGAACCCTGTATAAATATCTCCATTCTCTGCTTCTAAGGCACAAACAACATGATGTGCATAAATAAATGGAGAAACATCCTTAGGATAATATTCTTCCTTTGCTTTTAAATATAACTGTTCCCAAATATCCATAACATTCTCCCTTTTAAATTCAAAATTTATAGATTAAAAAATTTAAATTTTAGATATATTCTTAGATAGCTAATTCTTTAAATTTATATCATCTTTTAATAATATAGGTATAAAAGTAGCAATAATTATCATAGCAATACCATTTAAATAAAAAGGAGATGTTTTAGATGTAGTTTCATATAAAAATCCCCCCAGCAAAGGACCAATCATTATCCCCAAATCACAAACTAAAGTATATATACCAAAGATTTCTCCATTATCCTTTGCTGTATTTAGTTGGGTATATAACCCACTTTCAGCTAAGTTATATAATATTCCCCCAATAGACGATATAGTCCATATAACTGAAAACGTAGATACAGATTTTAAACTTGGAAGGATAATAACTGTAATTCCTCCAATAAACATACCTATTAACATAGATTTATTTTTACCTAATTTATCAGATATTTCACCTATCTTTACTGATAATAAACTACCTACTATCATTGCTGGGAAAAATGCTAATGCAAGACCACTAATATCAGTTGTAATTTTATCTTGTAGATAAATCATTAAAATTGGTGATGCCATAGATGATGATAAAGACGAAATAAAAACTATAAACAAAAGCTTAATTGTATTGCTAGAATAATTTTTTATATTAAGCTTCTTGTTGACAGGCACATTTCTACTTTCTTTAAATGTAATTATTACTTTAAATAATGCAAATAAAGCAGCTAAAGCAAAAATTACAAATAAAATTTTCCACCCTCGAAACAATGGAAATTTAGATAATATTAAAGATGATAATATACAACCATATATATTTCCTGTAGATGTAGCCGAATTGATTTTACCAAACCCTTTTGAAATATTATTTAAATTGTGAGTATCTGCTACTATTGCATATATACTTATACCCATCAAAGCACTAGCCACCCCTTGAATAGCTCTTGCTATGTAAAGCAGTAAAGTTGTAGTTGCTATAGAGAATATTAAATATGAAATGGAATAAATGAGTATTGCCATTATTAAAACAGGCTTTCTTCCTACTTTATCAATTAACTTACCTATAAATGGTCTTATAATTATTAATGTGAATGTTAGAATTGAAAAAAGACCTGCTATTTCTAATGCATTCATATCTAATGATTTACTGTATATTGGAAGAAAAAAAGACATTACTCCAATAGGGAGTGAAACTAAAATTAATATTAATCTCATGTTAGAGTTATTTTTAGATGTACTTTCCATATATTACTCCTTTTAAATTACGATAATTTTTTATTAATTCTAATAAGTATTCTTTATCTTCTGCACAAATTCTAATGGTAAAATTTAATACTATCTACATAACATTTTTTCTAGATATCTTATATAAATAAGACCTTATTGAAAATTCTAATGAATCAATACACTCTCTTATATTACCTAATCCATATGATTTTACTAAGTTTATCAATGCTATCCCTGGCAAAAAGCTCATAAATGCATCAATTGAATTATCATTTATTAAATAAGTCCAAGTGGATAATGGATTTCTAATACGGTTATTTATTTCTGAAAACGTAACTTTAGAATTATTAAGTTTATTATAATCATCCTTTATAGCTAATTTTATTTTTTCATTAAGATTCTGAAATTCATCTATTATTCTTCTATTAAATTCACTTAAAGGATTCTTTCCTGCATATACATTAAACTGACTACCATCTTTAATATTAGAAACTTTTATTAGATAATCAGACCAATATTCATTAAGGTAAAATAACATTAAATTCTTCTTAAATACTTTTATTGTATCTTCACTATATTTTTGTTTTAAAGTCTCATATAGTTGAGGATAGTCACAATTAAAAAGATTATCTTCAACTTCACCACTTATTATTTTCATACGTGTATCATACATATATAATCTTTGTTGCTCTAATATAACTGAGTATTCATATAAGCTTTTTCTAAAATCTGAAAGCTTTGCTTGAATAGCCTTCTGTGCTTTATTTATCTTATAATTAAAAATAGGATTAGATAACGCTTCTTCTTGAAGTGTTGGATAATACTTTTTAGGTATCATTTCATTAATTCCATACTTAACTATAAGATCATCATCTAAACTTATAAAAAAGCGTGTTATTCCAGGTTCTCCTTGTCTACCAGCTCTGCCCCTTAACTGTTTATCAATCCTTAAACTTTCATATAAATTAGT
>JAUMTV010000041.1 GCA_030531025.1 Turicibacter sp. | reverse complement strand
TATCAGAATATTCAAAAATTAATTCCCGAAGGGAGCGTGGCGAAAGCCACTTTTTATATATATATAGCAAAGTATAAAATTTTTTATAAAAAATATCTATAAAAGTTTTAAAATTAAAATAGGACAGAAAAATAAATAAAGAAGGATTTACTAATAAATTTATATAATCTATAATATTTATATCTTAAGATATATGAATTTTAAATATTTGGGAGGAAAAATGGAAGAACTAAAAATTAGAAATTTTTTATTGAAAATGTTTACTACGTGTTTTATAATTTTATTTTCATATATAGGATATGTTGCAATATTTAGTAGTTCTAAAGAATTTACTAATATGAATTATTTAATACTTATACTAGGTACTATCATATTAATAATATTGATGTATTTATTATATAAGATGTTAGGGAAGTTATCTTATAAGAAATTGATTTTAATATCTATAATAGCTTTTATAATTATGATAATATTAGAAGTTAGTTTTGCTATATATTTTAGAAATAATCCGACTTGGGATTTTGGAGTTGTATTTTATGAGGCTAGAGAAATGGCGTTGGGGAAAGAGCAATTATCGGAGTATTTTTATAATTTATATCCTAATAATATAGGATTAGCACTTTTGTTAACAGTTTTATTTAAATTAACAATAAAAGTAAGTTCATCAATTGAGGTGTTTCTTACAATTGCAATAATATTTAATATAATAGTAATTAACCTGACAATATTACTAACTTATATGTTTATTACAAGCGTATTGGGTCAAAGAAATGCTACATTATTCAGTATATTTATATTATTGACAACTCCTTTTTATGCATATTCACCAATTGTATATAATGATACAATTACTATGATATTTCCAGTGATTATGTTTTGGGGGTTATATATTTATAGTGAAAATAATGAAAATAAAGTAAAAGGAATATTAAGTTTAATTGGAATTGCAAGTGCAGCAGCTATAGGGACAATATTAAAAACTAATATAATAATTGGGTTAGTAGCTATAATTATATATATATTATTTACAAATAAGTTACTAAAGGGTATTATGAGTAATGCTATAATGGGAATTATATTTATTGTAATAATGAGCAGCTTTCAAACAATAGCACAGAGATATATTCCAATTGAATATAACGAATGCGGGCTTCCTGCAACACACTGGATAATGATGGGGTTGAAGGGACCTGTAGGACAATTTAATCAAGAAGATGTTTTATTTTCGCAAGAGATTAGGCTGAAGTATGGAAAAGAAGAAGTTAAAGAAGAAAATATTAATGTAATTAAAGCGAGATTAAAAGATTATGGCTTTGATGGATATATTAAATTTTTAAATAATAAAATATCATTTACATGGGGAGATGGGACATATTATTCTGTAAATAAGATCTCAAGATCACCAGAGAAAAATAGTAAAATTCAAGAATATATTATAGGTGGTAAAAATACTTTATTTATATATATAAGTCAATTTTCACATATTATCATATTAGTAATGATACTTATATCAGCAATAGGTTCTATTAAGAAAACTGCAAGTTTTGAAATGTCTATGCATATAGGGATATTTGGTGTATTTTTATTCTTGGTTATTTGGGAAGCGAGATCAAGATATTTATTATGTTATTTACCAATATTGGTTATAACAGCTTTTTATGGGATAAATTACTTATTTAAATTTATAGACGGTAGATTAAAAGATATAATGTAGTAAGAAGGAGTTAAATTATGAAAACTATATATTTAGTAATACCTTGTTATAATGAGGAGGAAGTTTTAATAGAAACGGCAAAGAGGCTTAAAGAAAAAATTAACATATTAATACAAAAAGGAAAGATTTCAGAAAAAAGCAGAATTACATTTGTTGATGATGGGAGTAAAGATAAGACTTGGAGTATTATTGAACAGTTAAATAGTAGTAATAATATATTTTCAGGAATTAAGTTATCTAGAAATAGAGGTCATCAAAATGCATTATTAGCAGGTTTAATGACAGTAAAAGATTATTGTGATGCAGCAATATCATTAGATGCGGATTTACAAGATGATATCAACGTAATTGATAAATTTATTGATAAATTTATTGAAGGGGTTGATGTAGTTTATGGTGTAAGGAGTGAAAGAAAAACAGATACTATATTTAAGAGAACTACAGCTCAGGGGTTTTATAAGGTAATGAAGGCTTTGGGTGTTGATATAGTATATAATCATGCAGATTATAGATTGATGAGTAAAAGGGCATTGGAATCACTAGCTGAATTTAAAGAGGTAAATTTATTTTTGAGAGGAATAGTTCCTTTGATTGGATATAAAAGTGATGTAGTTTTATATGAAAGAAATGAGAGATTTGCGGGAGAATCAAAGTATCCATTAAAAAAAATGCTATCTTTTGCTTTTGAGGGAATAACATCATTTAGTGTAAAGCCTATAAGATTAATATTGACAGTTGGAATAATTATGTTTATTTCTAGTCTAATTGCACTTTTATATTTCTTGATAATATGGATGATAGGAAAAACCGTACAAGGATGGACTACTGTTGTTGCTTCGATTTGGATGCTAGGCGGAATTCAATTATTATGCCTAGGGATAATTGGAGAGTATATAGGTAAGATATATATAGAAAGCAAGGAAAGACCGAAATTTATAATTGATAAGTTTCTTAATAACTAATAATACCATAGGAGTAATATAAGATGAGGTTCTTAAATGAAGATTTATATAGGTTTATAAAATTTGGGATAGTTGGAGTTTTAAATACTGCTATAAATTGGATTATATTTATTATTTTAAATATGGTAGGGATATATTATATTTTTTCAAATATAATTGCATATAGTTTATCTACATTAAATAGTTATCTTTGGAATTCAAAGTGGGTATTTAAATATAATGGAAATGATATTAAAGAAACTACAGTTAAATTTATTGTTTTAAATGTGATAGGATTAATATTAAATACTTCTATATTATATATATTGGTTGACATAGTTGGATTGTATAAAATAGTAGCATTAATCATAACAACAACAATCGTAATGATACTTAATTATTTTATAAATAAATTATGGGTATTTAAAAGAAAATAATAGATTGATATAAGCAGGGTTAGGATTATTTAAAATGCTTTAAATATAATTAAAGTAATATTAAAACCACAATAAATTGGAAAATAAGTTTGTCTTATTATTGTGGTTTTTATAATATTATTTAATAAGTTAATTAGGTAAGCATAAAAAATTAACGTATATATTATAAAACATCCCTTTGCTAGAATTATAAATAATAGTAAAAATGGAGTACTAATTTTTAGAAAGTGAACTTGATTAAGATATAAAATCGTTAATTTTTAAAATGGAAAAAGAACTTCAATCGAAAGATAAAGAAATTAATATTTGTGCTAAATGTGGAAAAGAATTAACTATCATAGGTCAGAAATCAGCTAAAGAAGTTTTAAAATACATACAAGCAAAGCTTTATATAGAAGAGCATTACATATAGCTATACTTGCAAGCCTTGCGAAGCGGAAGCTGGAGAGGTAAATGTAAATTCAACTAAAACTCTAAGTACTACTTTTTATAAAACTATGGATTCAAATGAATTAATTCCACATATGCTTATTATGAAGTATCAGCATACAATAATATTATATAGACAGCAAATAGATATAATAAAGTTGATAATATAAAAATGATTTATTGCTTAGCCCATGTTAGAATAAAATTATATAAAATTGTAATAACACTTAATGAGGAAGACCTAAAAAATCACGAGATTTAATAGGGTTTAATTACTGTGAACAACTTTATAAAATTGAAAAATATATAAGGAAAGCATATTCTCATAATGATGAGTACTATAATAAACGTTATGAAATTAAGTTTCAAAAAACAGCACCAATTCTTAATGAGTTCCAAGCATATAATTGAAAGAAAATTAGTTTAAAACAGCTAAAACTAACGGCTTAATAGTAGAAAAATATCTAGTATATATTTATTTGATATGATATCTAAAATAGATGTAACTAATAAAGAAATGATGTTATATTAAGCCTTGGTTAAAAGGTCTTCCACAAGAATTAAGAGTATCAAAACATAAATAATAATATTAAATTTTAAATCCAAGTAGAAAGTAAGAGCGTACCTACTTGGATTTTATTATCTTATATTTTTAATTGCTAAGCAGCGATTTTTTGACACTTACTTAATTAGTTACTATAAATTCATTAGATGTTGAAAATACTTTTGATCTAGTTGCTGAAATTTGTTTTACTGTTATTATATCATCTGCATTTAATTTATAGTTTTCAATGCTAAGCGTATTTTTATCCACGCATGTAGTATCTATAGCACAATCATTAATGTAAACTTTGCTATAATTATTAAAATTATCTCCCTTAATTAATATGTTATCATTTAGATATTCAATAGCATCTATTGTTACATAATTAATACCTATTCTAAAATCATCTCTAGGAGTAATTTCTCTAAGGTTAATATTGGTATAAGATTTTCCGTATAACAAGTCATACTCTAGAAGATTTAAATATTCCCTTTTGGTATTAGTATCTAGAGCACTATTATATAAATTAGTAAGTGGTGTACTTGGATAATTCAATTTAGTCAATATATCAGCTGAAAGCTCATATGCTTCTAAATCTTTATCCTCTTTACTTAATCCGATATTATCCCATATTACATATGGAGTAGCAGTTAAAGAAGCAGGTATTAGTTTTTCACTATTTAATCCAAGTGAGGGTATATGGTCACCATAAAAAGCAACTATGGTCGGTTCGTTTAATGATTCAATCATAGTTATTAAATCTCCAATAAATGTATCCACTTCATGTATTTGATTTATATAGTAGTCAATATTATTAAGATTATAATCAGATGAAGTTGAAGATGATCTGATTTTAAAATCAGCAATATAATAATCTGCATATCCTCCATGACCTTGAACTGATACAGCAAATATAAAATCAGAACTATCACTACTATTTAAAGCAGATTCTACTTGAGAAATTAATACATTGTCTTTTGGCCATTGGAAAGGAGTGGTTTCATATAAATCCATATTTTCTATTGAGGTAAATGTATGAAAACCTAAATTTCTATATACCTTATATCTTGTGTAATAAGTCCCGTCATAATTATGAAGAGCATGAGTATCATAATCTAAATCTTGAAAGTAATATGCAAAAGAAGGAATTGATTTTTTTGATACTAATGTATTGTAAGGATATTCTCCTGCTGCAAAAAAGTCCATACTCATTCCTGTAATAACTTCAAATTCTGTATTAGCAGTTCCACCACCTATAGTAGGAACATTTAGTATTCCAGAGGAGTAATTATTAGATAAATTTCTGAAATTAGGAATTGGATCCTCTGTATATTCTATATCTTCAATCCAAAGAGGGTCTAAAAATGATTCCAGTTGAACTATTATTATATTAGGAGTATTAGATTGATCAATATAGTAATCAACATTTGTTGGGATATAGTCTGAACTCATAACATATTTTGAACCAGAATTATTATCTATAGAGATATTTTCTAAAGTATTATTAACTAAATTCATATTTTCTTCTGAATAATTATCTGGTTTAGAAATTCCAGAATTGCATACACTATATAAAAATGAGTATGGGAAGCCATAAGATGAATATTGCCAAACTATGTCCCAGAAGTTTCCACTTATAATGTTTTTAGAAGTAACATAGTTAGTTATGTTAGGGAAAAAGAAAATATAAATTAATATTAAAGGAATAGTTATATAATAATTAATTTTTTTCTTAGGAATTTTCATATAAAAAATAATAAAAGCAACTATTAAACCGATTACAGTTATGAGTGCCATAATTATTGAATTAAATGATAAATATTTGGGAATTAATTCTATACCGTTTTTTATCATTCCAAAATCTGAGCCTGTTAGAGGAGTACCTCTAAGCGTAAGTAGTGTAAAGTTAGCAATACCCAATATTATCCAAAACAGTGACGCAAGTGTAATATAAAAAATATGCTTTTTAAATATTAATAAAGGGGTTAATGTTAGTAATACAACAGATGAATTGTAAATGAACGTATTAAAGCTTTCTTTTAAATATTCGTATGCTATTGGAATTCCACCACGAGAGAATGATTCAATTAAAAAAGTTAAAATAGGTGCATACAGAATAAATAAAAGTAACTTTAAAATAGATAATGAAAATTTTTGGAATTTTTCCATAATATACTCCTTTGGTGTTAAAATTATAAATAGTTTATGTATATATTTAAGTTAGCAAATCTTAATTATTTATTAAAATTTTTTATATCATTAGAATAATTAAAGATAAAATGATATTATATATTCGAAGAATATACATAAGAATTAAATATACGACGATTAAATATTGTGTACATTCATATATAATTTTATCATAAAAATATCAGAAATAAAATTGAATAAATTGTGACAATTTTTGAAATGTTTTAAATAATTATATTTTTAAAAGTATATAAAATGATAAATTTTTAAAAAGGGTTATATAATATAATGTCTAAAATTATAAGTTGTTATTTAAGTTATAATATGGTATTTATAGAATTAAAAGGAGTGACTAAGGCAAAAACTAATTGACAATAGGCTGTTAAAATAGTAATATTTATTTCATTGATAGGTAATAACATAAGAATTTTAATAATATTTCTAGAAAACAATATTATTAAAAGTAAATTTATTGTTACATATACATATAAAGGTGATGGTCTCTAAACTAATTTACAATTAATTGGCTAGGAGTGTGATTTTGAAGTGGATTTTAGTGAAAAAGATATGGTTACTAAAACAAGAAATGAAGGCGGTTATTTATTTTTGAAGAGAGTTATTGATTTTACTGCTGCATTATTGGGCGTAATTTTATTAAGTCCAATTTTTTTAGTTATAGCCATAATGATAAAAATTGATTCTAATGGTCCAATTGTATTTGGACATATTAGAAAAGGGCTAAATGGAAAAGATATTAAAGTGTATAAATTTAGAACTATGTATGAAAATTCTAAAGAGATATTTGAAAACTTTACTGAAGAGCAAAAAAAAGAATTTTATATAAATTTTAAGTTGGATAATGACCCACGTATAACAAAGATTGGTGATTTTTTAAGAAGGACGAGTTTAGATGAATTGCCACAACTTTTTAATATATTAAAAGGTGATATGAGCATTGTAGGACCACGCCCAATTGTTGAAGCTGAAATAGAGAAGTATGGTAAATATGATAAAAAATTGTTTTCTGTAATACCGGGATTAACAGGATATTGGCAAGCTAATGGTAGAAGTGATACAACATATGAAGAAAGAATTGCTATGGATATGTATTATATTGATAATAGGTCAATAGCTTTAGATTTTAAAATTATATTTAAAACTTTTATTTCAGTTATTAAAAAAGAAGGGGCGATATAGAAAATAACTATTATAAATAAAGCAATACTTATAAAAGTGTGTTGGAGTATTTTTATATTAATTTTGTATAGTGAGGATGATATTATGTTGTGTGCTTTAATTATGGCTGGTGGAAAGGGAACTAGATTCTGGCCATTGTCAACAGATGAGAAGCCAAAACAATTCTTAAGATTAATAAGTGATAGAACTATGATACAAACTACAGTTGATAGAATATTACCAATTGTACCAATAGATAGAATATTTGTATGTACATCGAGTAAATATTTAGAACTGGTGAAAGAGCAATTACCAGAACTTCCAGATAGAAACATAATAGTAGAACCAGAAGGTAGGAATACTGCACCTTGTATAGCCTTATCTTCTATAATTATGAAAAAATATTGCGAAAATTGTAAAATGCTTGTATTGCCATCAGATCACTTAATAAGAGATGAAAAAGCTTTTAGGGAAAAAATTATTGATGCTAGCATATTTCTTGATGAACATAAGGACGCGATAATAACATTAGGAATGAATCCCGATAGACCAGAAACAGGATATGGATACATAAAAAAAGATGAAAATGAAATTAAAATGCTTAATAGTAAGGTGTATGGTGTAGAGCGTTTTGTTGAAAAACCTAATTTATCAAAAGCCATTGAATATTTAAATGAAGGAAGCTATTTATGGAATGGCGGTATGTTTTTGTGGAATATAGATAGTATTTTAAATAAGATAAAATTATATATGCCTAATACTTACGAAGCATTAGAAGGTATATTAAGAATTTCTAATAATGAGCTTGAGAATTATTTAAATGAGAAATATAAATATACTGACTCAATATCTATAGATTATGGAATATTAGAGAAAGATTCTAATATATATGTGATTCCAGCTGATATAGGGTGGGATGATGTAGGAAGTTGGAATGCAATTGAAAGATATGCTGAAAGAGATGAAGATAATAATATTCATAAAGGTGAAACGATAGTAAGACAATGTAAAAATAATATTGTTATTGCAGATAGTGATAAAGTTATAATAGATGATTTAAGTGATATATATGTTATACAAAATGAAGGAAAAATATTTATCGGTAAAAGAGAAGGCTTAAAAGAAATAAAAGAACTAAAGGAATTGGTTGATAAGTAAATTATACTGTATTTTCATGATGAGCTATTTATTATATAAGATATGGGTTATGCATTTGTATTTGCATAACCCATAATTATTGTTTAGTTAATTATTAAATTATTATTAAAAATATGCAAAAAGGAATATTACTTTACAATTTTTTTTATAACAATTATAATTTCTATATATTGCAATATTTTTAGAGGTTTTGGCAAAGTTAAAAATAAAATATAAAAATATTCAACATATTAGTATATTAAAAATAATATGTTGAATATAAGATCATATAAAGCGAATAATATTTATAACGATATATTTTTATTAAATTAATGATTGAAGCGAGGAATTTATAATGAAAGTATCCATTGTGTGTCCCTTATATAATGCTAGTAAGTATATAGAGAATTTAAATTCAAATATTTTAAGACAAGATAGATCAGAAATAGATGAATTAGATATAACATATATACTTACTAAAAGTAAAGATAATAGTAAGGAATTATTGGATGAGAACAACTTAAACTATATAGAGATAGATTCAAGTGAATTTTCACATAGTTTAACTAGAGAAAATTTCGGTAAAAAATTAAAGTGTGATATTTTGGTATTTATATCACAAGATATAATAATGAAAGATGATAAATGGCTTATTAATTTAGTAAGGCCGATAATAACAGGAGAAGTACAAGCAAGCTTTAGTAGACAAATTTGTAAATTTGAAAATATAGAAAAGTATACAAGAGAAAATAATTATCCAGAGGATTCAAGGATAGTTAGTAAAAAAGATATAGAAAAGTATGGTTTATTAACGTTTTTCTATTCTGATGCATCATCAGCTATTAAAAAAAGTGTATATGATGAGTTAAATGCTTATGACAATAAAGATTTAATAATAAATGAGGATATGTATCTTGCTCATAAAATTATTTTATCTGGATATAAAATAAAGTATTGTGCTGATTCACAAGTATATCATTCACATGATTTTACATTAAAACAATTATATCAAAGATATTTTGACACAGGAGTGTTTTTCTCACAAAATTCTAAGTTTAAAGATTATGGATCAAATGAAAGTGGACTTAGTTTAGCGAAATATGTATTTAAAAGAGCAAAACAAGATAAAAATATAAAAGTTTTATTTAATATACTTCCTAATTTTGGAGTTAGATTTATTGGAAAAGTATTAGGAGAACATTATGAAAAGTTACCAAAGAGTTTTGTAATAAATTCATCATCAGCAAGCTATTATTGGAATAGAAAAGAAAAAGAGTCTTAGGAGGATAGTAGATGAAAATATTATATATAACATCATTTATACCAAAAAAAAATGCTGATCAAGCTGGAATTAATGTTAGTTTTGATATTATAAAAACTATTAAACAAAGCATAAAATGTGAAATAGACTTAATAGGCTTAGTAAATTATCATCAATATAAAATTGATGATACTAAAGATGTTAAGGAATATGCAAGAAAAATAGAATTTTTAAAAACTACAAAAATACAAAAGATTAATAATGTAGTAAAAAATTTATCTAAGCCTCCAATTGCAGCCGTAAGATATGATAAAAGATTAATAGAGATGATAAAAAGTATGCTTAAGGATGATAGTTATGACTATGTAATATGTGATTATACACAAAATTCAGCCTATGGATATTTAGTTAAAGAAATATCTCCAAGTATAAAAACAATTTTAATAGAACATGATGTTTCTTTCCAAGGTATGGAGAGGAAGATGGAGTTGTGTAACAACTTTATTAAAAAGATTTTTATAAAAAGTCAATATAAGAAACTAAAAAATTATGAAACAAAATGTATTATAGATTTTGATTATATTATAACATTAAACAATAAGGATGGGAAAATTATATCAGAATATAGTGAAGTTCATATTTTAAATCCATATATAAATATAATGAATCTTAATAAAAAGGAACATGAGGGAATTAACATTATGTTTTGGGGTGCAATGAATAGAATGGAAAATGAAGATGCAGTTATGTATTTCATTAATGAAATTTGGCCACATGTAAATAAGGAAAATGTTAGGTTCTATATAGTAGGATCTAATCCGTCAGCAGAAGTTAAAAAACTAGAATGCGATAATATAGTTGTTACTGGATTTGTAGAAGATCCAAAAGAAGTTTTTGAAAATATGGATATTTCCATAGTACCATTAAGACTTGGTGCAGGTGTTAAAATAAAGGTTTTAGAAAGTTTAGCTTCTGGATTGCCTGTAATAACAACTAGTGTGGGGGCAGAAGGAATTATGGCTGAAAATAATAGAGATGTTTTAATTGAAGATGATCCGATTTATTTTGCAGAAAAATTAAATAATCTTATAATTGATAAAGAAAAGAGAAATTTTATAAGTCATAATGGTAAAAAAACAATAGAAGATAATTATTTTAAAGAGCATAATGCGGAGGTTTTGAAAAAAATTCTAGAAAGATAAATGATAGGGGATAATTACATGAAAAATATATTTTGTAATCATACAAATGAATATGATAATAATAGATTTAATAAGACACTTTTAGTTTTATTTTTAATTTCTATTGTGTTACTTCCTTTTGATAGTTTGCCTTATATGAAAAAAATATTGGGTGAGTTAGGAGTAAGAGGACCAGTATATGCATTTATACTAATTTTTATAGTTATTTTTGTATATTTTATATATAAGAAAAAAATATATTTTCAGTGGAATTTAGATAAAGTTCTATTGGCTTTATTTATTGTGTGGACAGGAATAAGTGCTACTATTAATATAAATACGATTATATATAATCAGTTTAAAGAGAGAAGTGGATTAGAGAAGCTTATACTTCAAATAATGGTATTGGCATTTATGGTATTAATAATGTACGCAACTGAATTCATTATTTCATTAAATAATATTTCCTTGAGAACTATAAGAAAGTATGTATTAATTTCATTTATTTTTGTTTCACTATATTCGTTATTAGAGATATTACAGGTTTATGGTATTTTAAATGTGGAAAATATATTAAGAAAAATATCATATTATATACATTATCTTAATAGGGGTAATTTGTATGGAGATAGAATAAGAAGTATTACAGGAGAAGCATCATTTTTAGGAATGTATGTAGCATTTGCATATCCATGGATTGTTAGCTATATATTAACTGAAAAGAAGTATACAAAAAAGATATTATATGGAATAGTAGTTCTTTATATGTTATTACTTGTGTATTTAACTAAATCTAGAGTAGCATATGCAGTTACTATGGGAGAAATGGTTCTAATTTTAATTGGAATTCTAGTGTTTAATAGGAATAAGGTAAATAAGATTTTAATTATAATTATTACTATATGTTCGATGTTAAGTATTACGAGTTTTAATACATTAAATTCATATATTATGTCTATTAGGCATCAAGAAGAGAATGTTGAGGAAGTTGTAGACGATGGGTATAATATAGATATGTCTGTAGGAGATGTAGTTCAATCTTTAAATAGCAAAACTAATCATTCTAATATAGCTCGATTAGGATTACAAAAAAGTGCTATTAATATGGGGATGGATAATCCTATTATAGGTATTGGTTTAGGACAATTTGGGTTCTATGCAGATGAGTATATAGAGGATGATGCTAGAGTTTCATTTGAAATACAGAGATGGACTGATCCAAAGGAGATTGATTTTTGGCCACCAGCATTTGCATTAATTCCAAGAATAGTTGCTGAACAAGGATTTGTTGGAGCAGCAATTTTTATAGTTTTCTTATTGGCGACTATGATTAAGTTTTTCATGAAATATGTTAAAGAAGAAGAAAATACTATGGAGATATTAACCATGGTTAGTTTAGTTGGAGTTATAGTATCAACATTTAATGCAGATACATATGGATTACCACAATTATGGATACTATTAGGGATAATTACTTATTTAAACAATAAAAAAGAAAAAATATTTCATAAGGAGAGAGTATAATTATGAAAGGTATTATTTTAGCAGGTGGATCAGGAACAAGACTATATCCAGTAACAAAGGCAATGTCAAAGCAAATGGTTCCAATATATGACAAACCAATGATTTACTATCCAATGTCAGTATTAATGTTAGCTGGGATAAGAGATATTTTAATAATATCAACACCTAGAGACATAGTTAACTTTAAGGAGTTATTTAAAGATGGTTCAGAATATGGTTTAAATATTGAATATGCAATTCAAGAACAACCAAATGGATTAGCAGAAGCATTTATTATAGGTGAAGAATTCATAGGTAATGATAATGTAGCAATGATATTAGGTGATAATATATTCTATGGACAAAACTTTAGTTCACATTTAAAAGAAGCAGCACAATTAGAAAAAGGAGCAATGGTGTTTGGATACTATGTTCAAGATCCAAGAGCCTTTGGAGTAGTTGGATTTGATGAAGATGGTAAAGTAACTTCATTAGAAGAAAAGCCAGAAAATCCAAAGTCAAAATATGCAGTACCAGGTCTTTATTTCTATGATAACTCAGTAGTAGAAAAAGCAAAGTCATTAAAACCATCAGCAAGAGGAGAGCTAGAAATAACCGACTTAAATAAAGTTTATATGGAAGAAGGAACTTTAAAAGTAGACTTATTAGGTAGAGGAATGGCATGGCTTGATACAGGAACTCACGTATCAATGTTAAAAGCATCTAATTTTGTTGAAGCAGTGCAAACAACACAAGGGACATTCATAGCTTGTTTAGAAGAAATTGCTTACAGACAAGGATGGATTTCAAAAGATCAAGTTAGAGAATTAGCTGGGCCTTTAATGAAAACAGAGTATGGAAAATATTTAATAGATATAATCGAGGAGTAAAAGAGATGGTTGAAGTAGGAAATTTTAAATTTATAGAAACTAAAATACCTGACTTATACATAGTTGAGCCAAGGGTATTTGGAGATGCTAGAGGATATTTTATGGAAAGTTATAATAAGCAACATTTTGATGCTGCAGGATTAACTATGACTTTTGTACAAGATAATGAATCAAGATCTAAAAAAGGTGTTTTAAGAGGACTACACTTTCAAACTCAACATACACAAGGAAAACTTGTAAGATGTACAGAAGGAGAAGTGTGGGATGTTGCTGTTGACTTAAGAAAGGGATCACCTACATATGGACAATGGGAAGGTGTATACTTAAGTGCAGAAAATAAGAGACAATTTTATGTACCAGAAGGCTTTGCACATGGATTTGTAGTTTTATCTGAAACTGCAACATTTAACTATAAATGTACAGATTTCTATTCACCAGAACATGATGGTGGACTTTTATGGAACGATGAAGATGTTGCTGTAGAGTGGCCATTAGATGGAATTGAAGAAGTTTTATTATCAGAAAAAGATAAAAATCAAAAAACATTCAAAGAGCTAGATTTACCTTTTACTTATAATAAGTAAATTGAATGTAGTGGAGGTTATCACATGAAAATATTAATAACTGGTTCAAATGGCCAATTAGGAAATGAACTTCAAAAAATAATAGTAACAGGAACTGCTGAAATAGGAGCAGTTTCAGAAGAAATTAAAAATTCTGAAGTTTTTGCTGTAGATGTAGATAAATTAGATATAACTAATTTAGAACAAGTAAAAACTGTTTTAAATGAAGTAAAACCAGATGTAGTTATAAACTGTGCAGCAGCAACAAATGTTGATGGATGTGAAGCAAATAAAGATTTAGCTTTTAAAATAAATGCTTTAGGCCCTAGAAATTTAGCTATGGTTTGTGAAGAAATAGGAGCTAAAATAGTTCAAGTTTCAACAGACTATGTATTTAGAGGTGTTGGAGATACACCATTAAATGAATCGGATATAGTTGCTCCAGTAAGTTCTTATGGAAAAACTAAGCTTTTAGGTGAAGAGTTTGTAAGAGAATTTTCATCAAAGTATTATATAGTTAGAACAGCTTGGCTTTATGGATATGTAGGACATAACTTTGTTTACACAATGATGAAGTTAGGAAAAGATAGAGATACTCTAAGTGTTGTAAATGATCAACTTGGGAATCCTACACATGCAAATGACTTAGCATATCACATATTAAAACTTATAGAAACAGAAGAGTATGGAATATATCATTGTACTGGAAAAGGTGAATGTAGTTGGTATGATTTTGCAACAGAAATAATGAAGCTTTCAGGAAGAGATTGCAAAGTAAATCCATGTACTTCAGCAGAATATAAGAGTATGTATCCTAATTCAGCTGATAGACCAGCGTATTCATCACTTGATAATATGATGCTTAGATGTACTGTTGGTGATGAAATGAGAGATTGGAAAGAAGCCTTAAAAACTTTCATGGATAACGTTGAAAAATAATTAGTAAATTATCGATAAACTTAAAATTTGGAGATATAAGGAGAGTTTAATTATGAAAACTTATTTAGTAACTGGTGGAGCTGGATTTATAGGCTCAAACTTTGTATTATACATGTTAAAAAAATATGAAGATATAAGAATAATTAATTTAGATAAGTTAACTTATGCAGGAAACTTAGAAAACTTAAAGTCAATTCAAGATGATCCAAGACACATATTTGTACATGGAGATATCTGTGACAATGAATTAGTTAATTCTTTATTTGAAAAATATGAAATAGATTATGTTGCTCACTTTGCAGCAGAATCTCATGTTGATAGAAGTATAAGAGAACCAGAAGTATTTGCTAAGACAAATGTTATGGGAACAGTTAACCTATTAAACTGTGCTAAATCAGCATGGGAAAATGAAGATGGAACATGGAAAGAAGGAGTTAAGTTCTTACACGTTTCAACAGATGAAGTATATGGTTCATTAGGAGAAACAGGATACTTCATGGAAACAACTCCACTTGACCCTCATAGCCCATACTCTTCAAGTAAGGCTGGATCAGATTTAATGGTTAAGGCTTACCATGATACATACAAAATGCCAATGAACATAACAAGATGTTCAAATAACTATGGACCATTCCAATTCCCAGAAAAGTTAATACCATTATTAATAAATAACTGTTTAGCTCACAAATATTTACCAGTATATGGTGATGGAATGAACATAAGAGACTGGTTATTTGTTGAAGATCATGCTAAAGCTATTGATATGGTTATAAACAACGGTAGAAGTGGTGAAGTTTATAATGTTGGTGGACATAATGAAAGAACTAACATAACAATAGTTAGGACAGTAATATCTTACTTAAATGAAAATGTTGATAAAGAAGTTACTGAAAACTTAATTAAGTATGTTGAAGATAGAAAAGGTCATGATAGAAGATATGGAATAGATCCAACTAAGATTAAAGAAGAATTAGGATGGTATCCAGAAACTACATTTGAAGTAGGAATTAAGAAGACTATTCAATGGTACTTAGATAACCAAGAATGGATGAAGAATGTTACTTCAGGTGAATATTTAAATTACTATAACGAAATGTATAAATAAGATTATAAATAATATCTCATTTGAAAATATCAAATGAGATATTATTTATAATATATATGTTTTTTAGATTTATTATAAAAATTGTAGGTGAATCATGAATATAGATAAAAAGGTAGGAATAATTTTAGTTAATTATAATGGAAAGGAATATAATGAGGAGTGTATAAATTCAATTTTAGATTCTTCATATAAAAATATAGAAATTATAGTTGTAGATAATGGATCTAAAGATGGATCTGTAGAAATACTTAAAGAAGTTTTTAAAGAAAAAATAGAGTTAATATTAACAGGAAAAAATTTAGGATTTTCAGGAGCGAATAATATAGGAATTGAAAAAGCTCTAAATGATGGATGTGATTATATAGTACTTTTAAATAATGATACTATAATAGATAGGAATTTAATTGGTAATATGTTAATAGCATCAATAGAAGAACATAATTCAGTAATTTCCCCTAAGATATATTATTATGATAATAAGAAAATAATTTGGTCTGCAGGGGCTGATATTAGGTGGGAAAAAGGGGTTACAGATCAAAGAGGAATTAACAAAATAGAAGATGGAAGTTTTAATAAAAGGGAAGAGGTTGAATTTGGAACTGGATGTTGTTTATTAATACCATCCAATATAGTAAAAAAAGTAGGTATGTTAAGTGAGGAATATTTTCTTTATTATGAAGACACAGATTACTGTATGAAAATAAAGGAAGGTGGATATAAAATAGTATATGAACCTACAGGGGTTTTATATCATAAAGTTAGTGCATCTACTGGTGGAGAATTATCTGTTGGATATATCTATTATAATACTAGAAATAGATTAATATTTAATAATAAATATAATAAAGTAAGTAAGATAATTTATATGACGTATTTCTATTTCACAAGAATAGCAAAATGTTGTATTTGGAGTATAAAGGGTAAAAAAGAGTTAGTAAAAGCAACATTTATGGCAATAAAAGATTATAATAATGGTGTAACAGGAAAAAAAGATTTGAGTAATATTTAGATATTAGATATGTAAATTTCGTTATAAAATTATTTTAAAAAATGTTTTAAGTGAATAAAAATGGAAATTAATATAATATATACTGTAATATGATAGTTATTTATTATATTAAGATATGGAGGGTAATATTATGTATACATCATTAATAGTGCTAATGTTGTTACTATTAATAAACCATTATATATATATAAAATATAAATACAGCAAAACTTTGTATATTATTTCTATTATATTTATTATTGTTAATTTTATATTTATACATTTAATATACTATAATAATTTATTATTAGGCTATGAAAATGGTATTGTTTTTGGAGATAAATTGGGATTATTAGCAACAGATGAATATAAGTATTATATGGAATCTGAACATTTACTTCATCATTTGAAATATAGTGGAGGTATAGATGCATACTTAAGAGGGGATTTTGAGACTTATCCATTTAAAGTTGATAATAAGCCTTATGGAATTTACAATGAATTTGTAATTGTTTTAGGGTTTTTAAAGTATTTTGGAGTAACTAAATTAGTTGATTTAATAGGGATAAAATTAATATTTACAGTTATAAATACATATTTAATTTATAGTATAGCTAGAAAATTTTTAAATGAAAAAAGTTCATATATTGCTGTAATAATTGCAAATCTAGCTCCTGCATATATATTGGTTAATGCAACTTTGCTAAGAGACAACATAATTTTAACGTTTATTTTGGGATTAATAGTATTAATAATTAAAAGAGAATGGAATAAAGTAAATATAGCCTGGGGAATTTTTTTAGCTATAGGTTTGGTGATTTTTAGAGTGTATACTTTAGTTGCTATTATTATTTCAATAATATTTACTATTGGAAAAAGTGATAAATTAATAAATAAATTAGATATATCATTTATAGTGTTATATATTTTAGGTTTTATAATATTAGATAAATTTAAAATAAGTATTCCACAAATTGAATACTTGCAATTTAATTTACATGAGTATTTTGGAACTGGGATAAGTGGATTTATAATATTTTTATATAATACAGTAAAGTCAATATTTATAAGAGGATTATTTTTAAACGCCATACCTACAATATCGATATATGTTATGATGACATTTTTAGGAGCTGTGTATTATATGGTGTTAATTCCTATATTTATTTATAAGGTGATAATTGTATTATTAATAAAGCGCGAAATAAGTAAAGTGTGGTTATGTAAATTTACTATTTATTTTACATTTATTAATGGTATAGTATTAATGCTAAAAGATGTAATGATACCAACAAGACTTTCTATAATGTGGTATACGTTTTATATTATAATTATATTGTTACCAACAAAGATAAAAAAAGATGATAGATTTATAATAAGTAAAAGGAAGGTTTAAGGAGAATAATATGAGTTTAAGGAATAATATAATAAAAATATTCTCAGTTAATTTTTTGTCAGTGATTTCAAGCATAGTAATAGGCTTTATTGTTCCTGCAGTTTTATCAATTGAAGCATATTCGAATGTAAAAACTTATGCATTCTATATTTCATATGTAGGATGTTTACATTTAGGGTTTGTAGATGGTATGTACATGAAATATGGTGGAAAAGATATAAAAGAAATTGATAAAATGGAATTTAAGAGTGAGCATAAGGTATTTATGATTATGCAAGTTCTAGTATCTATTATATTTATTATTATTGGTTTATTAAAAAAAGATATTATTATAGTATTGATGGGATTAAGTATAGTACCAATGAATACATTATCTTTTCATAGTTTATTTTATCAAGCTACAGGTCAGTTTAATGAGTATACAAAGGTAACTTCGATATATACTGTAAGTTATCTGATATTCAATATATTATTGGCAATGGTACTTAGGAGTCAAAATTATATATATTATTGTGTAATAAATTTAATTGCCTATGGAATAGTATTCATAGCATTAGAGATAAAATTTTATAAAAATACAAAAGGAATAAAAGTAAAATACAATCCAAGAGTTTGGAACAATATTAAGGTTGGATTATTCGTATTATTAGGGAATTTATCAGTTATGTTGTTCTATGCTATTGATAGGTGGTTTATAAAAATATTTTTAGGGGTTAATGATTTTGCATATTACTCATTTGCCATATCTATGCTAAATATTGTTAATGTTTTAATAACAGCAATATCAGTAACATTTTATAATTATTTATCTAAAGAAAAAAATGAAGAAAAGATAAAAAAAATAAAGAAATATTTTATATTATTAGGTGCAGGGGCTAGTTTGGGGTATTTTGGACTAGCAGGAATAGTTTCTTTATTTATGCAGAAATACATTCCTTCATTAAGCATAATAGCAATATCGTTTGCTGCTTATCCATATATGATAATAATAAACTCACTTTATGTGAATTTATATAAGGCAAAAAGGGATGAAAAAAAATATTTAAGAGTAGTAATAATTATGCTTTTAGTTTCTATGGTATATAATATAATAGCAATAATGGTATGGAAAACTTCTGAAGCAATTGCTGTTGCAACAACATTAGCATTTATAACTTGGTATATATATTCAATTAGGGATTTTAAATATTTAAAAAGTAATTTAAAAGAAGTAATATATTTATTAGTTATATTTATTATGTTTTTAATATTTTCTCATTATTTTAACTGGTTTATTGGTGGTATTAGTTATTTAATAACTTTTGCTATTATGTCAATTTTATTTTATAAGGATGAAATAAATGATATTATAAAAATATTATTAAGACGTGAAAATAAAAAATAGAGAAAGAAAAAATTATCTGTATCAGATTAAATTAATGAATTCAATCTGATACAGATAATTTTTGATTACTTGTAAAGTTTTATATAATACTTTCATTGGAGCAGTATATTATGGTTTTAACTTACCATTTTTTTATATGATTCTCTTTCGTATACATGAAATTAGTGTTATGAATAGTTTTAATAAAGTACAATTTATATCAAGATATATTGACATAAATTTGATAAATATTACCTATTTTTGAAATTATATAAGTTAAAGGTTTGATTTATAGGAATTAATTATTTATAATATAATAAGGTAATAATAAGGGAGTGATAATAGTGTATTTAAAAAAAATATCAAGAATTTTGATATTAGTATTTATTTTTAATATCTTATTCACTAATGTTAATGTTTTAGAAAGTAAAGCTGAAAGCAAGAATGAATATAATTTTATAGAATTAGAAGAAGATATTAAAGATATGCAAGTATTTAATGATAATGTACTTGTTATTAATAAGGATGGAGAAGCTACTTTTTATAAGGGTGAAGAAAGAGTATCTTTAGATGGAAAAGGGTATATATTTATATCAAACAAATATGTTAAAAATGATAATGGTGATATATTTGATATTGAAAATGGAGAATTTTTAAATAATGAAATAAAGGATTATATATTGAATGTTTATAATATATTAGAAAGTGATAATGAAAGTAATATTTATTTCTTTGAAAATAGCTTTACTGAAATATCAAAAAGTGAAACTGGTATTAATTTAAGGTATTATATAGTTGAAGACGGAAAGTATATATTAAAAAATGAAATATCAGATTTAGAAGCGGAATATATTAGTTTTGATTTAGTTGGAAATATATATTTAGTCAATGATAACAAATTAATTAAGTACCAGGATAGTAAGAACATTATTGAAAATTTAAATGGATTTAAGGCTAAGTATATTGATGAAAATAATATACTTATATTTAAAGATAATAAGTATACAGTAGTTAATTCTAAACAAAATACGGAAGCTGAAAAAAGTAATATTAAAAATGAAGAAACCACAACTGAGGATATTAAAAGTAGTAGTGAAATCCAAAACATTGATGAAGAACAAGATGTTAAATCAAATAATTCAAATGTTTCATATCAAACACATATTCAAAATGAAGGATGGCAGTCATTTAAGAGTGACGGTCAAATATCTGGTACACAAGGAAAAGCTTTAAGACTTGAAGGAATAAAAATAACAGCTAATTTACCAGAAGGTGCAAGTATTACTTATAGAACTCATATACAAGATTTAGGGTGGCAGTCATGGAAGTATGATGGTGAAATGTCGGGAACAGAAGGTATGTCCAAAAGGCTTGAAGGGATAGAAATTAAGCTTATAAATTCACCAGTAGAATATCATGTTGAATATAGAGTACATATTCAAAATTTAGGATGGCAAAGTTGGAGAAGAGATGGAGCGATGGCAGGTACGGAAGGAGAATCAAAAAGATTAGAAGCTATTGAAATCAGAATAGTAAAAGAGAAATCTTTAGATAGCTTATCTTATCAATTATTAGCTAGAAATGAAGGATGGAGCAATAATGTTAGCACTGGTGAAACTTCAGGACAATTAAGAAATCCACTAAAAGCAATAAAAATTAATTGGCCAAGTGAAGATGGTAATTTCAGTATTCAGTATAGAGCTCATGTACAAAATGAAGGATGGCATAACTGGGTTCAAAGTGGACAAGTATCAGGAAGTGAAAATAGTGATAATTTACTAGAAGCACTTGAAATTAAATTAGTTAATGCACCTTCTAATTACCATATTTTATATAGAGTTAATGTTAATGGGTATGGGTGGCAAGGATGGAAACAAGATGGATCTGAGGCAGGAACTACTGGATTATCAGGGCAAATTGTTGGAATTCAAATAAAAATAGTTAAGGATATTGCAGAACCAACTATTAGCTATTTAACTCATGTGCAAAATGAAGGATGGCAAGGAAGCAAGGTTAATGGACAAATAAGTGGAACAACAGGTAAATATTTAAGACTAGAAGGAATAAAAATTCAATTAGCAAATTTAGAAAGTAGCAATTCTGTAATTTATAGAACTCATGTACAAAATATAGGATGGCAAAATTGGGTTTCAGATGGACAAATGTCTGGAACTGAAGGAGAAGCATTAAGATTAGAAGCAATTGAAATAAAATTAAAAAATGAAATACCTGGATATAAGCTGTATTATAGAGTACATGTTCAAGACTATGGATGGCAAGAATGGAAAGCAAGTGGAGAAACTGCTGGAACAGTGGGAAATTCTAAGAGATTAGAGGCTATAGAAATTAAGTTAGTAAAAGATAAGAATAAGTCTATAGTAATAGATGCTGGTCATAATTTTGGTGGAGATGATGGTGCATATTCAACTCATAATGGTATTAAGTATGTAGAAAGAGATTTAAATATGGATGTTGCATCAAAATTAAAGAGAGAATTGCAGTCTAAGGGTTTTGAAGTAATAATGACAAGAAATCCAGAAGATAGAGAAACAATAGGGCTAAGATCAAGTCTTGAAAAAAGAGTTAATATAGCAAATTACTTAAATGCAGATTTTTTTATTAGTATACATCAAAATTCTGCTACTGCGGCAAGTGCTAGCGGGGTTGAAGTTTATTATAGTACTGCTACGCCTTTGACAGGAGGAAGATTATTAAAAAACGGAGTTGAATATAATGAAATGGAAAGTAGAAGCTATGTATCTAGTGAAAAAGTAAATAAGAGTAAAGCAATAAGTAAGGCATTAGTTGATAGTATATCTAGTAAAATGAATAGAAAAAATAGGGGTACTATTGATAGGGATTTTTTTGTTGTAAAAAATACTCATATGCCATCTGTACTTGTAGAATGTGGATTTATAAGTAATGCTATAGAAGCAAGAAAATTAGCTGATAAAAGTTTACAACAAACTATGGCTGAAATAATGGCAAACGAAATAAATAATCAATTTTAACAAAAAGGGTCATCGAAAGATGATTCTTTTTTGTATAAATATATAATAAAGTTAAAAAGCAATTAAAAGAGAAAAATTTGTTTTACTATATAAAAATTTTTATGTAAAATAGAATTTGTATATATATTTATAAAAATAAAGTTTAGGGGGGATATATTGAAAAGAGAAATTTCAATTTTAAGTTTAGTATTTTTCGTTACAACTTTAATTACACCAATTAGTAATGTAAATGCAGCAGAAATAATTAATGAAAATTCATCCTTGGCTATAACTGAAGGCATAGATAATAGTGAGGAAGAAATCGTAAATAGTAATGAAGAAGATGTTTCAGAAAATATTTTAAGTAATGAAGATGCTTCTATTGAAGAAAGTGCTGTTAATGAAGAAGAAATTCTGCAAGAAGACAAGGTAAATGACGAGCAAGAGATTCAAGGTTATTTAGGGGAGACTGAAGAAGTAGCACAACCAAATAGTATAAATGAAGATGAAATCTTACTTAATATTAAATATGATAAAGAGTATGTAAATAACACATCGACACCACAATTATATAGGACATCTGAGGATACTTCAAATGAGATAAATGAATTTTTATCACCAAAAGAAATAATAGATAAATATGAAGTATTAGAAACAAAGACTGATGATGCATACGAAATTGCATTAGCATATAGTGATGGAAGTTACTACTTTGTTGGGAGTGCTAATAGTTATGAAGAGGCTATGCAGATATTAGAAAATACATCACTTCCAATGTCGGAAGATAGTATAATTCCTGTAATAATAAATAGAAATGGACAAGTTGTATATTCAACAACTGCTATGGCATATATAGTAAATACTTCAAATTCAACTGTAAATATATATACAACATCAACATTAAGTGATGCATTTACATATGTTAATCAAGCTTATGTAAGTGATATTCCTTTGATTGAAACAACAATTAGTGCTGCTAAAATTCAAGTTTCAGGATATACTGGATGGATAAGAAGTAACCTTGATAATGAAACTTTAAGTGATATAAGAATAGTTCCTATGAATCAAGTTAAAAATCCAAGTTATTATATTTCAGAAGGTGGAATATTATATCATTATATTTCTAAGGATTTAACGGGAAGTAATGGATATAAAATAGCTATAGGAGCTGCTCCAAGTTATTTAAGAGAAAATACTCGTTATTTTAGTTATGATGGTAATTATTTTTATGATGGAAGTAATATTGAAGGTGGATTAAATTCATTAGTAAATGATTTAAAATCTGGAAATAAGAATAATTCAGTAAATAGCAATAATCCATACTATCTATATTATCAATATTTACCTTTAAGAACTAAGACTATGTATACAGCAGAACAATTAGACAACTATATTAATGCTAAAACACAAAGTCATTCTAAGTTAAGAGGGATAGGACAAACATTAAAGGATGCAGAAGAAAAATATGGAGTAAATGCTTTATTAATATTAGGTGTAGCTATAAATGAAAGTGCATGGGGAACATCAACTATAGTTCAAAAAAAAAATAATCTTTTTGGAATAAAAGCATACGATTCTAATACTAGTGCAGCTGATGTATTTAATACTCCAGGTGATTCAGTAATTGAATTTGCTAAGAATTATATGTCTAAAGGTTATACAAATCCAAAAGATTGGCGACATTTTGGAGGGTTGTTAGGAAATAAAGGAGTAGGCGCCAATGTAAAATATGCTTCGGATCCGTTTTGGGGAGAAAAAGCAGCAAGATATGCATTTGATGCTGATTTATACTTATCTGGAAATAAAGTAAGTGCTTTAATAGATACCAATAGATATAAAATTGGAATGTATACATCTAGTAATGAAGTGAAAAATAGCGTAGGATCAACTATATATAAAGTTGATAATAATCATGGATGGATAGGTGCTACCTTTGCTTTTGTAAATAATGATGTGGTTTATGTTAATGGACAAGCAATGTATCAAATATATCCAGAAAGAAATACATCAGTAAATGACACTAGTTATAATGGAGATTATAACTGGGATTCTAATGGATATATAAATACTTATGGAGTTAAAGTTATTAGTGATGGAAGTAACTCAACAGCAACATGTATACCATCGGTAGTATATTCTACTCATATTCAAAATGAAGGATGGCAATTAAATAAAAAAAATGGACAAATGTCAGGAACAGAAGGAAAATCATTAAGACTTGAAGCAATAAAAATTAACTTAGATAATTATTCTGGAGCAAGTATTAAATATAGTACTCATATTCAAAATGAAGGATGGCAAGAATGGAAAAGTAATGGAGAAGTTGCTGGAACAGAAGGAAAAGAATTAAGGCTTGAAGCAATAAAAATAGAAGCAACAGGTTTACCAGAAGGATTAGAAGTACAATATAGAGTTCATATTCAAAATGAAGGATGGCAAGAATGGAAAAGTAATGGAGAAGTTGCTGGAACAGAAGGTGAAAGTTTAAGACTTGAAGCTATTGAAATAAGAATAGCTGAAAAGACTCCTAAAATAACCTATAAGAGTCATATACAAAATGTTGGTTGGCAAGAATTGGCTAGTAATGGTCAAATATCAGGAACAGAAGGAAAATCATTAAGACTTGAAGGTATAGTTATTAATGCCACTAATTTACCATCAGGTGCATATATTAGATATAGAACTCATATCCAAGATATAGGATGGCAATCGTGGAGAACAGGTGGTCAAGTATCAGGAACAGAAGGACAATCTAAAAGGTTAGAAGCAATTCAAATTGAATTAGTTGGAGCAACAGGATATCATGTAGAGTATAGAACTCATGTGCAAAATGAAGGATGGCAAGAGTGGAAGAGGGACGGATCAATTTCAGGAACTGAAGGTAAGTCATTAAGACTTGAAGGTATAGAAATAAGAATAGTTAAAGATTAAAAATAAAAGATGGGGCTGTCGCATTAGCGGGTAAAAAAATCCACTAGCGACATCTCCTTTTCTATATTTTGCAAAGATTACCAGTCTACTATAACAAAAAAATAAATTGTATCTAAAAATGGGCGCACTTTAACAGGCCTCAGGAAAAAGGGCTTTGGGACAGTAGGTAGATTTATTTTTATACAAATCTATCTACTGTCCAGTTTTAGTTGATAAACCTTTTAATTTAAAGTAAAATTTTTTTTATTGGGATAAAAGTATTTTACTTTAAATCCTAAACTTGTAGAGTTTGGGATTTATTTTTTAGTCAAAAAGGAGCTGTTTCACTAATTATTTAATGCGACAGCCCCTTTTTTGGGTGTATCTATGCACTTACACACTACTCGATTATATTAAGTTCTTTTCTAGGCTTTATAAATAATCCAATAACTAAA
>JAUMTV010000310.1 GCA_030531025.1 Turicibacter sp. | reverse complement strand
TCTTTAACATTTGGACATGAAATGTTAATTTCTAATGCTGCTACATTTGGTGCTTTTGAAATTTTCTTAGCTACTGTCACGTACTCCTCTAAAGTCTTACCTGCAACATTTGCGATAATTGGTAAATCATATTGTTCTAAGAAAGGTAATTCTCGCTCCATGACAACGTCTACACCTGGATTTTGCAATCCAATTGCATTTAACATTCCACCTGGTGTTTCAGCGACTCGTGGGGTTGGATTTCCAACACGTGGTTCTTCAGTTGTTGCCTTAATCATAATTGATCCTAAACGCGATAAATCATAATATTCAGCAAACTCACGTCCAAATCCGAAACACCCTGATGCTGGGATAATTGGATTTTTGAGTTCTAATCCTGGTAATTTAACTGCTAAACGATTCATTATAATGCAACCTCCCCAAGCTTGAATACTGGTCCTTCTTTACAAACACGCGCCATTTTCCTACTGTTTAATTGGCAAACGCAAGCATAACATGCTCCAATCCCACATGCCATGCGTTCTTCAAATGATAAATATCCTTTTTTATTTTGACCAAATTGTTGTTCTATTGCTTTTAACATCACTTTCGGTCCACATCCATAAATCCAGTCGAAGTTTAATTGTTTTTCATTAATTAATTCAACAACGTTACCTTTAAAACCATGGCTTCCATCCATTGTCGCGATATGTACGTCTGCATAAGCTTTGAATTCTTCTTCATAAAATACATCACAAGCTGAAGCAAATCCTAAAACAGCAATGACTTTATTACCTTTTTCATGTAATCTTTTGGCCATTTCATACATTGGAGGCACTCCGATTCCTCCACCAACTAATACAACTGTTTCATTTGCTTCAACTTCTTCAATATTAAATCCAGTTCCAAGTGGCCCTAAGATATCCACAATTTCACCCGCTTGTTTTTGAGAAAGAAGTTTTGTCCCTTCACCTTCAGCACGATAAATAACTGTGAATTGATCTAATTCTTGATTAATGTGACAAATTGAAATTGGGCGTCTTAAAAGTGGATAAGCCACCTCATTAATTTTGATATTTACAAACTGTCCAGGTTGTAACATAGCTTGCACTAAATCTCCGCTTAAGACTAACTCATAAACATTTTTAGCAATTGATTTTTGACTAACGATAGTCATATTCTGTACCTTACGCATGAATGATTACCTTCCTTCAACTAGACTTCTATGACTGAGATGATCACTTATTGAAGGTGACATCTTTATGAGATGTCACCTTTATAAATGAGTGGCTAAAACTT
>JAUMTV010000309.1 GCA_030531025.1 Turicibacter sp. | reverse complement strand
TTCCATCACCTATAGATCCACCACCAGGATGTAGATTTAAAGGTAGATGTAAAGAAGCAATGAAGGTTTGTGGTGAAATTAATCCAGAGCTTAGAGAAGTTGAACCTGGACATTTTGTTGCATGTCATTTATACAAATAATTAACTTTCCTTATTAAAACTATAATTTAATCAGGAATACAAAAGTTATCATATTGCGTATGAGCAATTTAGATAAAGAAAAACGAGGGGGAAAATTCTATGAAAAGTTCAAAACTTAAAAAGTTATGTGCAGTTGTATTAGCTGCAACATTAGCTACTTCTTTATTCATTGGTTGTGGTGATAAATCAACTAGTAATGGAAGTAGCTCAGGATCAAATCAAAACTTAGTATTCAATTTAGGAGAAGATCCAGAAACAATGGATCCAACATTAAACAATTCATCAGGAGCAGGAACAATGATTTTAAATGCTTTTGAAGGTTTAATGGTACTTGATGAAAATGATAAACCTACAGAAGGTGCAGCTGAAAGCTATGAAATTTCAGAAGATGGATTAGTGTATACTTTCAAATTAAGACAAGATGGTAAATGGAGTGATGGAGAACCTGTAGTAGCTGATAACTTTAAATACTCTTGGTTAAGAGCATTAGATAAGGCTACTGCTGCAGAATATGCTTATCAATTATTCTATATTAAAAATGCAGAAAAATTCTACAATGGAGAAGTTTCAGCTGAAGAAGTTGGAATTAAAGTAGTAGATGAGTACACATTAGAAGTAACTTTAGAAGCTCCAACAGAATATTTCTTACAATTATGTGCATTTACAACATATGTTCCTTTAAGAGAAGATATAATTTCTGCTGATCCAGAAGGATGGGCAACTAAACCAGAAACTTATGTTTCTAATGGTGCATTTAAATTAGTTCAATGGGATATGAAAGATCAATTAGTTTTCGAAAAAAATGAAAATTACTGGGATAAAGACAGTGTTAAATTAGATACTTTAACTTGCAAATTAGTTACTGATGATACTACTGCATATTCTGAATTAAAAGCTGGAAACTTTGATATGGTTAATTCTGTACCAACAAATGAAATTGAACCAGGTATAGAAGAAGGATTAGTACATGTTAATTCTAAGTTAGGAACTTATTATTTTGCTATAAATGTTGGTAAACAAGATACATTAAGCGACGATGTTAAAGAAGCACTAAATAACAAATTAGTTAGACAAGCATTAAATCTTGTTATTGATAGACAAGAAATAATTGATAATGTTGGTAAAGCAGAACAAGTTCCTGCA
>JAUMTV010000040.1 GCA_030531025.1 Turicibacter sp. | reverse complement strand
TTCCTGTAGAACTACTACTTCCGCTATTTCCTGGTCTATTTCCTGTAGAACTACTACTTCCTAAATTACTTCCTTGAGGTCTATTAGTTGTTCCAGTATCAACTGATTCATCTATAATGTTTTCTCTTTTAACTCCTACAGATACTACCTTTTGTCTTGGTGGATAATATGAAGTAGCAACCTTTTCTCTTTTTATTTCATTTCCATTTTCATCATAATATACTCTATATGTTGATGTCGTATAACCTTCTCTACCTTGTTCAATAACTTTCTCTGTACCTTCCTCTAAACTTGAATCATTTTCTTTTTTTACAGAGAAAGGAGTCACTTTATCAACACTTGTAGTTATTTCAATATTTTTCTTATCGTCACTATTTCCATAAATTTGACAAGTGACAGTATTATTTATAAAAATATTTTTAATATAAACTGGTTGGCTATAATTGTTTTTAAATACAAAATCTAGCCCAGCATCTGTAACAGCTGCATCTCTACCTTTTTGTACATAACTTGATGGAATAGAGTGGTTTTTAACTTTCACTATTTCAAGACCCGAGTATAATACAGAGTTATATAATGTTGTGGAAACTTGACATACACCCCCACCTATACCTTGTATAGCTTCTCCCTTTACTATTACAGTTGCATCTTTATATCCATTTTCAGTAGTTCTTTTTCCTGTATGTTCATTATAAGAAAACTCTTCTCCTGGCATTAGTAATACTCCACTAGTTCTTTCAGTAGCAATTTTAATATTTTCAACTCTTCCAGGACTTGAGTCTCTTAAGCTTGTACTATATGTTCCTAATAAAGTATCTACATTTTTTAAATCTTCACTTCTTACTTCTGGCTCAACTTTGATAACTACTAAGTCATCTTCTAATATTCCTTTTTGAAGAGATTTTTTAAAGCGAATCATACTTTCTTCTATGTCTAACTTTATACCTGTTTTCTCTTTTGTTATATTAGGTTGACCGTTTATAAATTCTAAATCAGCATTATCCATCTTAACATTTATTTCTTCAGCTATTTCTTCTAGCTTAGTTCTTACTTTTACATCATTACAATCTAAAGCTACTTTTACATCATTTTTAATTCCTAAATATGATTTCATAGTAGTAAATATATTCGAGAATACATTTCCTTTTCGATTAATATTAAATGCATTTTCTATTGTTTTATCTATATCATAATCTGTATCTATTTCCTCAGGATCCACCTTCCAAGTATCACCTCTATATTTAAATGAAATTGTGTCTACAGCAATTTCATTACTCAAAATAACTTTAGCTTCTTGCTTAGTTAAATTTCCCACATTAATATTTCTTATAAATGTATTTTTAACTATTTTATCACTATTTATTTGAGTACAAAAAGACCCAATGAATATAACTAAAATAGCTATTAAAATAGTAATTACTAAATTTATGCCTCTTAATTTCTTCATTCTCTTCTCCTTATTAGAGTCAAATTTGTAAAATTATTTTAATAAAGTTCAACCCCACTTTCAGTTAATGTATATATTTCTTTATTATATATATTTACAATATATACTTCTTTAGGCTTGAACCATCCTGCTTTGACTAAAAAATAATAATAAATATTACCATTATTTTTTATCATCTTCTCCAACTCTTTATTATTATATTTTTTAATCTCATCATTATTTAATTCTTTAATACTTTTATATTTCTTTTCATCACTAGTAAGTTCTTTTTCTAGTATGCTTTTACCTTCTTTTTTATCTATTGATAAAACTACTTTTCCACTATTCTCATCAATTTTAAAGTATGCATCACTATAAGTACAGTCATAATCTTTTTTATCAGACTTATATGAATACATATTTTTGCTCTTAGTATCAATCAAAACTTCATTTATTACTTTATCATCTTCAAGTACTTCTGCATAGTAATATCTGTGAGACTTTATAGTTTGCAAGTATGATACTATTTCTATATCCTTTTTGTTTAAGTTTCCTCTTTTCGATATTAAACTTACAATATCATCTGTGCTCATTGTATAATCAGAAATATGTTTATTATATTCTTCTATTAACTCCTCTATTTCTTCTTCATCATAATATGGCGTTAAATATCCTAAGTATTTTACAGCTTCTTCATATTTTCCTTCATTAGCAAAATTTTTAGCATATCCCATATAATAATCATACATTAATTTTATGCATTCTTCTTTTGCACTTTTAGCTAATGAGTAATACTTTTCATCTTCTTCAATTACTTTGTTATAATGATCTATTGCTTCATTATATTTTTTTATTGATTGGTACTTAGTAGCCTCTTTATAAACTTCTCTAGATTCATAAAGTACTTTTATATGTTGTTTATATTCGTCTAAACCTTGCTTAACACCTCTTAAAGTTGATGTAACTTGCAAATAAGAGGATGCATCTTCATAAGATAAATTTTCTTCTTTATACATTTCATCTACTCTTTTAGCTAAGTCAATCAAGCTGGTTGAGTCAATTTTTATGGTATTTAATGAGTTAATCATATTAATAAGCCCCATATAATGTTCTTTTGTAATTTTATTATTTATATAGGCATCCGCACTATTCATAAGCAATGAAGATAATTTTTTTGACGCTTTTTTATTGAATCTATCCATTTTTGAATCAGAGAATTTCTTCAATAAATCATCATAATAGTTCTCAGCTTCATCATAATTCCTATTTTCTATATGTGTAACCAAATCTTCTACCTCTTTGTTGACACTTAAATTATCACTACTAAAATAAAGAACTATCATTAATAATATTACGGATAAAGCTGTCAAAGAAACTTTTACTATTTTTTGTCTATTATCATATATTAAATCAACAGCTTTATCATAAAATGTCTTAAAATCCATTTCCCTTCCCTTCCTGCAACCAGTATTAATAAAAACTTTTTTTAATTATATCATATATATACATTTTTTTCATTGACTAAAACTAACTATCAATATAGTTCATAAAGCTCAATTAAAGGTTATCACATTGTTATAACTTTCTACAATATATTTACAAAAATAATACTTATATCATCACGACTACCTTCCTTACTTAACTTTGCCAAATAATTTTCATAGCTCTTTTCCAAGATTAATTTAGTAAATATATTTTTATTATATTTGTCTAAAGTATCTTTTAAATCTTTTATCATAAACTCATAAGATGAAAAACTATTTTCATATCCATCAGAGTATAAAATTATAGAATCTCCCCCTATATCTGTATTTTCTTCCAACTTCCATACCATTTTATTGCATGCTTCTTCTTCAGCCATACAATCTACTAATTTTTTTGGTGAAACATATAATTCTTTATTAAATATGTTGTTTTTATTTGTTAATATTTCTCCATCACCTAATTTTAGAAATAGTCTATATTTATTAGTTACTACTGCAGTTAATAGCGTAGTACCATATCTAAAATAATTTATCTTATATGCCCTTGGTGAGTTTTTTATAAAGTCTTCTTTCACTAATTCCCTCCATAGATTACAGATTTCTTTTTGAATTTTATTTTCTTTTAAAAAAGTATCTAAATCATATAGATTATATGTTATATATTTTTTTAAGACTTCAATAGCTGCTTCACACGCATATTTTGATCCCTTATGACTATGAGTAAAAAACTCACCACTATGTCCATCTGCGATTGAACATATTATACTATCTTCTAAAATTTCATATTTTATATAATCTTGAGAAGATTTATTTTTTATTTTATTTTTATAACCTACTATACTCTTACTAAAAACAGTGAATATCATTACTTGCCTCCTAAAACTTTACTTATACTTAAATAATATGTTTTAAAAGAATTAAAAAAACCGCAAATTTATATAATAGATAAATTTGCGGATTATAAACAATTTATACTTTTATTAACTTTATGATATGTTTCTTCTATTTCTATTAATAGATCTTTGTCTCTTTTTCTTAGTATCAGCAGGAACAGATTTTTTAGACACCTTAGCTGGTTTAGCTATAATATTTTTCCAATTAAAAATAGATAGTAAACAAGAAATTCCTAAAGTTGCTAAAATCGCTAATTGTATATAATAACTTAACCTTATATTTACTCCAAATAAAGAATTCCATACTAATAAAACTATTGTCATAGGAAAGCATATTATGGCTGACTGTACAATAACCTTTATTAATTTATATATTATATTAAATAAATGTTTAATCTTATTAATAGTTTTAATTTTAAGTTTTCTTACTACTTTCTTCATGCCCCTCACCTCAACTTTTATATATATTATTGCACTATATCTAATATGATAACAAACTTATACAAAATTGGCAATTAATAATAATAATTAATTGTAGAAAAAATAGTTATATTTGTGCTTTTTCTTATGAAGAAATTATTGCAAAGTATTATAAATACTTAATTGTAACATTATATGTCTAAATTTAATAAAATAAATTAATATATAATTATTTTAATGAGGTGATTTTTATGGCATGTCTTCCTAACTTAGGAGAAAAGACCCCTAATTTTAGAGCCAATAGTACATTTGGCACGATAGAATTATCTGATTATGTGGGTAAATGGGTTGTTCTTTTTTCGCACCCTGGTGATTTTACACCTGTATGCACCACTGAATTTATGTGTTTTGCTAAATATGCTTGTGAATTCGAAAAAAGAAATACTCAACTAATCGGACTTAGTGTTGATAGTAATGCTTCTCATTTGGCATGGATATATAATATTTTACAGCTTACTGGAATAGAAATACCATTTCCAGTTATTGAAGATAGAGATATGAAGATAGCAAAAAAGTATGGAATGATTTCGGAGCCTATGAGTAGTACATCTACAATAAGAAGTGTATTCATTATAGACGATAAACAAGTGTTGAGAACCATATTATACTATCCACTTTCTACAGGAAGAAATATTCCTGAGATACTTAGAATCATTGATTCTTTACAAACTGTAGATAGGAATAACGTGGTTACACCTGCAAACTGGATGCCTGGAATGCCAGTTATTTTACCACCACCAAAAACTCACAAAGAGTTACTAAAAAGAGTTAAAAATTGTGATAAAAAATACTCTTGTATGGATTGGTACTTATGTTTTGTAGAAGATGAGAGTAAAAAATGTATAGAAAGAATGAATAACACTAAAAAGGCTCTTAGTTCTAATAATATAATGTCTACAAAAACTAAAAATTTAAACAGACCTCCTGTAGATAAAGAGTTGCCACCAGATACTCAAAATCCTAATTGTCCAAATTTAAAACCTATAGTAGCAGAATATGTACTTGGAAATCCTGCTAATGTAGATCCAAGTTTTTTAGATGCAGTTATTTATGCCTTTGTAGAAATTGATTCTAATGGTGATTTAAGAGTTCCATCACCAGGTTATTTAAATCAATTATTAAATTTAAGAGATGTTAAACCATCACTACAAGTAATAGCCGCTATAGGCGGATGGGGAGCTGATGGATTTTCAGATGCAGCCCTTACACCATCTTCGAGATATAATTTTGCCCGAAATGCGCAGGATCTTATCAATGATTACGGCTTAGATGGTATAGATTTAGACTGGGAATATCCAGGAAGTAGTGCAGCTGGAATAAAATCAAGACCACAAGATAAAGAAAACTTTACTCTTTTAATTACAGCATTAAGAGATGTATTAGGACCAGATACTTGGATTAGTGTGGCAGGTACAGGAGATAGTGCTTATATTAATAATAGTTTAGAAGTAGCAAATGTAGCTCCACTTTTGACGCACTTTAATTTAATGAGCTATGATTTTACTGCAGGAGAGACTGGAGAAAGAGGAAGAAAACATCAGGCCAATTTATATGATTCAGATTTATCATTACCAGGATATAGTGTAGACAGATTTGTTAATAACTTAATAAATGCTGGAATGCCTTCACAAAAAATTCTTTTAGGTGTTCCTTTCTACGGCAGACTTGGCGCAACAGTAACAAAATCTTATGATGAACTTAGAAAATCTTTTATAAATAAAAATGGTTATGAATATAGATTTGATAATGTAGCTAAGGTTCCTTATTTAGTTCAAGGTGGGCAATTTGCTATGTCTTTTGACAATGATTTAGCTATATTCTTAAAGGCCCAATATGTTCTCGATAACTGTTTAGGAGGTATATTCTCTTGGACATCAACTTATGACCAAGCAAATATATTAACAAGAGCAATGTATGAATCAATAAACAATCCAGTAGGATTTGAACAAGAATTAACTGATATATACGGAGAGATTCCACAATAAATTTAAAAACTATTAATTTGGATAGCTAATATGCTCCCTTTATAGTGCCAACTTAAATAATAAATTATTTGGACTAAATACTATTAAGTAGACATGATAAATAGTCTATTTAGTTGAGTTTAGTCCAAATTTTTATTTTTTAAACTATCTACTTGAGAGAGTTATGTTCAATAGTTATTAGTCTTTTTATTAAATTTTTAATCATTAATCTGCAGATGTTGGTATATGCATTCCAACTCTTGCTGCAAATTCATTCATGTTCATTGTTTGAAGTACTATTTTACCCGGTCCTGTTAGCTTAGTTAAAAATAAACCTTCCCCACCGAAGAATATATTACTAAGTCCTTTTATGGTTTCTATTTCATAAGATATACTTCTTTCAAAACAAACAAGATTTCCTGTATCAATTTTAATAACTTCACCAGGTCCTAAATCCATTTGAATTGCATCTCCATCTACTTCTAAAAATGCTGTACCACTACCTTTTAATTCTTGTAGTATAAATCCTTCTCCACCAAAAAATCCTGTACCTAACTTTTTATTAAAAATTGTTTTCAATTCAACTGAGGACTCAGCTGCTAAGAAAGCTCCTTTTTGTATTATAAAGTTGCCATTAGATACGTCTATTGGGATTATACTTCCTGGCACTGTTGATGCAAATGCTATTTTAGCATCTTTAATTGCAGAATATGTAGCCATAAATAATGACTCACCAGCAAACATTCTACCAATACCTTTCAATAATCCACCTCTAGTATTAGTTTCCATATGTATTCCTTCAGTCTGCCAAAACATCCCTCCAGATTGAGTAAACATTTCCTCTCCTCTCCTAAGCGATATTTCAACACTAGGAACTACATTTCCTCGTATTTCATAATTCATTTATATTCCTCCTAGTTAATTTTATACTAACTTAATGTTTAAGTTTTAATAACATTATAACAATATATCTAAGAAATTCTAAAGTTATTTAATTTACATTTCTTTAATTTTTTCTGTAGTTAATACTAAAATTAATATGCTTATAACTATAACATAAAAAATTTTATATTAATTCGTATATAAGTTAAAATTTATTTCACAAATTATATCTATTATAAACTCTACTAAAAGTAGATTGAAACATTATTTGATATAGTATATTCTTAATGCATGGAGGTGAACAACATGGATTGTAGTAAAGTAGGCAAATTAATATTGAACCTACGTAAAGAAAAAAATATGACTCAAAAAGAAGTAGCAGATAAATTAAATATAAGTGATAAAACAATATCTAAGTGGGAAAGAGGCCTAGGTTATCCTGATATCTCTCTTCTATCTAAGCTTTCTAATATATTTGATATAAATATTGAAAAAATTTTAATAGGTGACTTACAACCCAATGAGGTTGATGGAGGTAATATGAAAAGAATTAAATTTTACGTATGCCCAAACTGTGGCAATATAACAACTTGTACTGGACAAGCTGAAATTTCTTGTTGTGGTAGAAAATTAAAACCTGAGATTCATAAATTAGTAGATGATAACCATAAAATTACGGTTGAAGAAATAGAAAATGATTATTATGTCACTATAGATCATGAAATGACAAAAGAACATTATATTTCATTCGTTGCATATGTAACATATGATAGAGTTCTTATAGTAAAACTTTATCCAGAGCAAAATCCTTCAGTAAGATTCCCAAGGCTATCTAAGGGTAAATTATATATATTCTGTAACCAAGATGGATTGATAATGAAATAAAGCTTTCCTGCACGTAGTCAATGACTTCGTCCATTGCTAAAAATCTAATGTTAAGATAAAAAAATAAGCACATCTAATATTTGTGCTTATTTTTTTATTTACACTAATTTACCTTTATAATACGGAATTCCTCCATTCAAATTATAAACTTTAGAAAATCCATTTTTAACTAAAAAATCTGAAGCACTTTTACTTCTAATGCCAGAGGCGCAATATACAATTATTTCAGATTGTCTATAATAATTCAAAGTTGACATATTATACTTCATATCATCTGCAGGTATGTTTATAGCATTAGGTATATGTCCACTCATAAATTCTTCTGGGCTTCTTACATCTAATATTAAAATATTATCATGTGTTTTTATCATTCTTTCAGCTTGAGTTCCACTTATATTCTTGTAAGCTCTAGCTCTAACTAAATCTGATATAACATCCATACTATCAGCCCCTTATAATATTTATTCATGTTTTAATATATTATATGGCCTACGTTAGTTTTTGTTACAAAATTTGATAAATTAACTGTTTTTATGATATTTTTTCTACTTCTAATTTATCATTTTTTAAAGATTTATCTACAACTACAGAAATAGCCATGGTTCCATTTACATTCAACATTGTACGAGCCATGTCTAGGATAGGATCTATAGCTATTACAGCCCCAACTAAAGGGAAATATTCACCAAGTCCAATACCTGATATAACAACAGATACTGCCATAGTTGCAGTTCCTGGTATGCCCGCTATACCTAGAGAGCTTATTGTTATTACAATTATTAACATAGAATAAAATGTAAAATTCATATCTATATTTGCCATATTTGCAAGCATAACACTTACTAATGCTGGATATATTCCAGCACATCCATTCATCCCCATATTAGAACCTAAACTAGTAACAAAGCTTGCTGTCCCAGAATCTACATTCATTTTATCCGTTAAACATTCTACGGTAACAGGTAAAGTACCTAAACTAGAACGAGATGTAAATGCAAGTATTAATGCTCTTGATACATTCTTAAGATAAGTTATAGGATTTACTCCACTCAAAGCAACTATTATTAAATGTATAATAAACATAACAGCAACACTCAAGTATAAAGCTAGTATAAAATCAACAACATCTAATAATGATTTAATCCCTCTACTTGCAATAGTGCTTGCCATAAGTGGAATTATAGCATAAGGCATCATCTTAATTACCGTTATTGCAACTGAAACTATTATTTTATAAAAAGCTTCAACTAAATCTATAAATGGTTTTACTATCTCTAAATATTTCTTTTTAAGTCTTTTAATTGCTAATCCTATAAACGTGGCAAATATTACAACTGCCACTGTATTTCCATCTGCCATAGCTTTTATTGGATTAGATGGCAATAATCCTCTTATAGTATCCGGTAGAGATGTTATCTCTCTAATCTGTTCGCTAGAGTTTACAGCTTCTACATTTGATCCTAGGTTAAACATAGTCCCAATTATTATTGCTATAGTAGCTGCTAAAGCAGTAGTTAAGAAAAACATTCCCATAGATTTAAAAGTTAACTTTCCTAAGTTATCTTCTTTCATATTCATTATAACTCTTATTATTGATACTAATACCAGTGGCATCACTATCATTTTTAATAAATCCATGAATCCATTTCCAAGTAGACCATACCAAGAACTAATTTCTTTTATCCATGAAATCTCCGACGGATCACTTGGAAATTTAGCTATAAGTTGAATTATTATTCCAAGTCCTAAACCTAAAAATATTGATATAATCATCAAATTTGTAAATTTTACTTTTCCTTTCAGTTTATTTACTAATACAAATAATCCAACTAATAAAGCAATCATAATTATAGTATGTATATTTGTTATCATTAAAAATTGTGAAAAAAATGTATTACTCATATGTCCTCCTTGATGTAAATATATATTTACTCATTTATAATTACTCATTGTTATCAAAATGATAATAGAATTATATCATTATCATTTTGATAATACAAGGATTTTTTCATAAAAAAACTCATTCAATCATAAAAACTATGAATAAATGAGTCTTAAATAATATTTTTAACTTTTCTTAATAAAATCTACACCACATTTAGGACAATGGATAGATATTTTCCCCTTACCTCTAGGTACTCTTACCTTTTGCTTACATGATGGACATTTATAAAAACGAAATTCTTTTCTTTGTGATTTATCTTTATTATTTTTATCTAGGTATACTTTTACCTTATTAGAATATTCTAAGTAAGCCATTTTTTCTGAATATCTTTTGCTATAATTTTTAGAAAACATACGATAATACATAAAAATTAATAAAATTATACTTAAATAATAAAATAAATCGCTTAAAAATCTTGAACTTCTTACAAATAAAGATAATATTAAATTTACAAATATTAACTTCACTAAAAATTGATTTAGTTCATCATTACCGTATCTTCCATACATAAATTTCATTATTTTTTCTTTCATTATTAATCTCCCTTAAGATAAGTTATCTTGTGTAAAGAAGTTTATCACATATTAGTACAATAAACAACCAATTTAAATACTTATACTTTCTATAACAAATTTAACTCTCATTTGATAACAACAACCGAGAATAATTGGCTAATATTAACAGCCTCAACCCTTATCATGTAATTATCAATTGGTAGTAAAATATATAAGAGATTTTATTTTGAAATATAGATCTGAAGAAGCAACCAAAGTTACATTACTTTCTATTACATAGAATATAATAGAAAGTATAATAAAAATCATGACAGGTATAATAAGTAAATCAAATTCTATGATAGCAGATGAGCTTCACTCTGCATCAGATATTATAAATTCTTCAGGTGTTTTAATTGGAAATAAAGTTACTAAATCCAAATGACAAATAATATAATTATAGACATGAAAAATCAGAAGCACTAGTATCTTTTTTATTGTCTATACTTTTTCTATTTGTAGCTTCTTTTATTTGTATCGGTGGTTCTCTACTTGGATTTAAAACACTAGACCCTATTAAAACAGTTATAGTTGCTTTTTTGTTGCAAAAGTTGAAATTTATATATTTAAAGATTCAACAAATGAATTAATGGACTACTCAATGTATGAAAAATATAAATTAGGAATATTAGATATTGCTAAGCAAACAAAAATATATTAAATATATGCCAACTCAGAACTAGAAAACATATCTCTATGGTATATGTTGATTTAACTATATTAAAAGAGGGCTTTTAGCCCTCTTTTTAAACCTTAAACTACTATATAAAATAAACTACATTATCTATTTCCTCTAGTTCATCTTCACTAATTTTTCTTTGCTTTATTCTAGCAGGAATGCCAACTGCTGTTGAATATTCCGGCATATCACTTATAACTACTGAGTTAGCTCCTATTTTACTATGATTTCCAATACTTACAGGTCCTAAAATTTTAGCTCCAGAGCCTACTACAATATCATTACCTAAAGTAGGATGTCTCTTAAACTCTTTTTCATTCCCTGTAGCTCCTATAGTAACACCTTGATATATAGTTACCCTATTACCAATTATAGCCGTTTCACCTATTACTACTCCCATGCCATGATCTATTAAAATACCGTATCCTATTTTAGCTCCAGGATGTATTTCTATACCAGTTATAAATCTTCCAAATTGAGATAATAATCTTGCAGAGAAAAACCTTTTATGTTTATAAAAAAAATGCGATATTCTATATATTAAAAGAGCATGAATTGATGGATAAAGTAAAAATACTTCTATTTTATTTCTTGCAGCTGGGTCATTATCCATTATATATTTTAAGTCTTCATTTATATATTTAAACACTTTCTTTAGCCTTTCTAAAATATGCCCATGGACATATATTTATCTATTCCATCAGGTGCAATGGTAACTATTTTTTTGTTTGGATATTTTTTTGATAATTCTATAGCTCCAAAAATATTAGCTCCTGATGATATTCCAACTAGTATTCCAAGTTTATTAGCAATTAATTTAACAGCTCCAAAAGCTTCTTCATCACTAACAGTTAAAACTTCGTCTACTATTTCTTCATTGTAGTTTTTAGGTATAAAATTAGCACCTATTCCTTGAATTTTATGAGGTCCAAATTTACCTTCAGTAATTAGTGGTGATGCTTTTGGTTCTATACCGATTGCTTTCACATTATTATTTTTTTCCTTCAAGAATTTTCCTATACCACTTATTGTTCCACCTGAACCAATTCCAGCTATAATCATATCTACATCTGGTATTTCATCATATATTTCTGGGCCGGTTTTTTCATAATGAATTCTAGGATTATCTTCATTTTCAAATTGACCTAAATTTATATAATTTTTATTATTTCTTAATAACTCTTCTAGCTTTTCTATAGAACCATTCATGCCCTTAGACCCATCAGTTAAAATTAGTTCTGCTCCAAAGGCTTTAACTAATTGTCTTCTTTCTATACTCATGGTTTCAGGCATTATTATTACAACCTTATATCCCTTTAAATTTCCAACCATAGCAAGACCTATGCCAGTATTTCCACTTGTTGCTTCAACTAATACACTATCTTTATTTAAGATATTTTTCTTTTCTGCTCCTTCTATCATAGATAATGCTATTCTATCCTTTATACTTCCTCCAGGATTATATTTTTCAAGTTTAACAAAAACATTTTCATACCCAATAGTTTTTAAACAAATCATAGGTGTACTACCTATTAAGTCTAAAGCATTTTCATATTTCATTTTAATCACCCCAATATAATATATTAACCAATTATCATTTTGATAATAACATTATAGCACTATCAAAATGATAATTCAATAAAGTATGATCTTTTTAATAGTAAATTTTTACATTTTCAAAATTTTACCTTTTTAAAAATAATTATTATCCTAAAATTAGTAATAATAATATGATATACTTGAATAAACTACAACTTTTCAAATAAATTATGTTGGGAGGTTCAAACTTGAAATTAATTGATATTACAAATTATATACAAAGTATTTGTCAAAATATTTCTACAGTTCTTGACGTGGATGTGACTGTTGTATCAAGAGACTTAGTCAGAATAGCAGGAACTGGAATTTTCGAAAGTAGAATAGGTGAAAAAATTTCTGATAAATCAGTTTATTCTAATGTATTAAATAATAGTAAATCTTATATATTTAATCGTGAACTTGAACACAGCTGCAAGGACTGCATACATAATAAAGATTGCAAAGAACTTGCTGATATCTGTACTCCGATTAAACTTGGAGATGATAATTTAGGAATTCTTGGAATAGCTGCTTTTACAGAAGAACAGAAAAATAAAATTTTATCTAAAGATCAAGACTTACGTGAGTTTATAAACAGTATGTCAAATTTAATATCATATAAACTAGATGAAATGTATAAAGAAGAAATCAAAACCGTTGAACAATTAGAAAAAGAAGAAATTGAAAAAGCTATAAAGAAATACGGTAGTAATACACAAGAAATGAAACAAGTGGCTAAAGCTCTAAATATTGGAATCGCTACTCTTTATAGAAAAGTAAAAAAATATAATATTAATACTGGGGAATAATGACAAATATATAATATATAATAAAAAACAAAAACTGTAGTAAGTTTTTATCTTTACTACAGTTTATTTATTAATCTATAAAAGTTATTACATCTTCTAAAGGTTTTCTAGGCGGTTGAGGTGGAGTATTATCTTCAGCAACTCCTAAAGATATCATTGACATTAATTCATATCCATCCTTATTAAATCCTATTAGCTCCTCTATTTCTTTTTTAGCATGAGTAGGCCCAGTCATATAACAACTTCCATAGCCCATTTCAGTTGCAGCTAATAAGATATTTTCAACTGCTGCACCAATTCCTTGAGCTCCTGATTGTGGGGACACTAATACATCTAATACTTCTTTAGGAGCATTATTTTCTTTTAGTATTTTGTATTCTATCATGTCATATTCACAGGCATATACTAAAATTACAACTGGTGCATGTTTAAAACAAGTATAATATTTTATTACACTCATATGCTTTTTAAAGTCTTTTTCGTTTTTAGCAAGTGAACCTATATTTTCGTGACTTTTTGTCACTATGTCTGCCATTTCATTTATTATTTCTCTATTTTGCAGTACTACAAAATGCCAGTTTTGTTGATGCTTTGGAGATGGAGCAAAAGTTCCTGCTTTTATTAGTTCTAAAATATCTTCTTTAGGTATTTTTGTGTCTTTGAATTTTCTAACACTTTTACGATTATAAATGAAATCTAAGTTTGTCATGTTAAATACTCCTTATTTAGCTAATATTTTCAAACTGATTATATACATTATATTTTTTTCTGTCAAATATTTTATTTCCATATTTAAACTCTTATAGAAATAATTTAGAACCTCTTCACTAAACTAAAAAATGTTGTCTATTTTTACTTAATAATATAGACAACATCTTTTATTTTATTTATTTTTATAACATTCTACTATTTCACCATAATATAAGTAATGATAGTCATCATTTGGATAATTTCCTTTTAACTCTTGTGGAAATTTTTCTTTATCTAATACATCTATATATTTTATATTACACTCATAGTACATGTTACAATTATCTACTACTGGTGATTCTATTTTTTTGCTAGGTACAAATTTTATATTTGCTTCTTTTTCTTTATCTATATCTCTACCTGACTTTGTTCCACATATAATAAGCGCTTCTTTCATTTCATCAGAGTAAGGTATACTTATTGTATAATCCTTTGCATCTTTTATCAATTCTTGAGTATACCTTTGAGGCCTTACCATAGCAACAAAAAATGGTTTATTCCAACTATATCCTATATATCCCCATGCTATAGTCATAGTATTTACTATATTATTATTTTTTACAGTTAAAAATGCCCCTCTTTCAGTCAGATTCTCCATGGCAGAAGCCATATCTTCATAAAAATTCATTTTATTAATCCCCCCTAAAATTAATTCTATATGAAAAATTATATCATATAATTACATTTTAAAATTTTTATAATATATAGTTTATTTGTTATCTAGATATAACACTACTATCATTTAAAATTAAAGTGTTATACATGAATAATACATCACTATTTTCTTTTGGATTAAGATATTTTTCTAATAATGTTGAAGATATATATCTTAAATCTATTAAAGTTATTTTAGAGTACTCACTAACTAATAATGGTGCTATACTACTTCCAAAAGAATCTCTGAAAATATAAAGTTCATTATTATTTTCACTATACTTATTTTCTATTTCTAAAATAGCTTTAGGTCCACCTAGAAATATATTATAAGAATCCACATCATTAAATTCTGCATCTTTATATATTTTTCTATATTCCTTATTGTCTGAGTCATATACTTTACAATTTTCCATAATATTGTTTGTTAAATATATTAATTTATCTGGTTCAACTTTTATAGCTCCTTGTCCATAATAAGAGCCGTAAAAAGGATAAAATTCTTTTTTTCTATAATTATAAGATGATACTTTATCTTTTCCCATGGATAATAAAATCTTATCAGCTATTTTTATAATTTTATCCTGTCTCCAATGTAAATCCGTTTTATAGTAGTCATCGATATTTAAATCATTCATTATATTTATATACTTCATATTTTCTGTATTATCTTCCATAATTTTAGTCATTTTATCATAATCTAAAGATAAATATCCTCTATCCTTTGGCACAAAATAATTTTTATCGGGAATTATAGTATAGTAAATATTATCATCTTTAAAATATTTTGACGATATTTTATTATATATTTTAGCTGCATTATATACAGACTTTTCATTAAATTTATAACTCATTTGATAAATGTTATTATCAATCAAGTAGATACCACTATTATCTTTTTGATTTAATAACTTAAAATTTGTAAAAGCTTTTAAGTATCTAAAATCATCTCTTAAAATAAATTGATCTTGCAAATAATTTTCTATTTCTCCAAAATACTCTCCATTTAAAAGTCTTTCTACTGTTAAATTAGGTAATTGCTTTAATTTTCTTCGCTCACTATATGAAATATATTTATCTTCAATTAAAAGATTAACAATACTAAACCCAATTAATACGCTTATAAAGCTTATCGATACAATAATATTTTTAGTTTTTTTATTCATTTTAATCCCTCCTAAAATCTAAAATATAAAAACGGATTAAATGAAGCGTCTATTAAATAAGCCGTAATTAATAACAGAAGTGCTATATTAAATATTATTTCTAGATAAAACAGTATTTTTTCACCAAGTTTATTCTGCTTAATTTTATAAATTATAGTTTTTAATAATGGAGTTGAGCCTATAACTGATATTATTAACAATAAAAGATAACTTTTCAAATAATATATTGATATATCGTTACTTAAAGGTATATCTCCTTTACCAAACATATATGATAAATAACTAAAAACATCGCTAATATTATCATTATTAAAAATAACAAAACTAATTGTTATAAAGAAAATAACGTAAATGTTACATACAAGATTTGGTAGCTTCTCTAATATTTTGAACAAAAATAATTTTTCTAATATAATAAAAATTGCAAAGTATAATCCCCATAATATAAAATTCCAACTTGCTCCATGCCAAAATCCAGTTAAAAACCATACTATAAAAATATTAAATACCCATCTACTTTTCTTAACACGATTTCCACCAAGGGGAATATATACATAATCTCTAAAAAAACTACCTAATGAAATATGCCATCTTCTCCAAAACTCACTTATACTTTTTGAAATATATGGGTAGTTAAAATTTTCTGGAAAATTAAAACCCAAAATTTTACCAAGTCCTATTGCCATATCACTATACCCAGAAAAATCAAAGTAAATTTGCAAAGTAAATGCAATTGCACTTATCCAATAAAATAACAAACTCTTATTATTTGTACTATTAAATATTTCTAATAAAACACCCAAATTATTTGCTATTAATACTTTTTTAGATAATCCTATTATAAATCTAGTAGTTCCATAAGAAAAGTTTTCAAATGAGTGATATCTATTATCAAGTTCATTTTGTATACTTGTATAACGAACTATTGGCCCTGCTATCAACTGTGGAAATAAACATACATATGTTGCAAAATCAATAAATTTTTCACATACCTTTGCTTTTCCTTTATACACATCTATTGTGTAACTTATTATCTGAAAAGTGTAAAAACTTATCCCTATGGGAAGTACTAACTTTAGAAATTTAATATTTAATTTAAAAATATTATTTATATTACCAATAAAAAAATTAGAATATTTAAATAAACCTAAAAGCCCTACACTAACTACTATGGACGATATAAGAAAGTATCTAGAATACCCACTTCCTTTATATTTTTCAATAAGTAAACCATGTATATATCCACTAAATGCTGAAAAAATCATTAATAAACAATATACTGGCTCTCCTACAAAATAAAATAATAAACTGCATAATAATAAAATAAAATTTTTATATCTATCTTTTGTTAAAAAATATAAAATAATTGTTGCAGGTAAAAAATAATATAAAAAACTTATACTTGAAAATATCAATTTTATCCTCCTAAAAAGCAGTCTGAAAAACATATTCCAGACTGCTTTAATATCTATACTTATTTATCTTAGTCATATAATAATTATTTATACAATAAGGTATTTTTATTTTTCTAAATTCATAAATGCATTTTTTACTGCAGTAGCTTCTGCTTCATTAGCCATCATAAATAATACTATATTATCTATATTCTCAATCACAACCTCTTCCGCTTCAACACATACCCATTTTCTTGGATTTGCATTTTTTGATAGAATTTCTTTTGTAGCTTCAATGTCTGAACCGTCTTCCAATCTAAGTAGCACTAATTGATATGGTATAACATTTTGCAATGGAGCTGATAAAATACCTTCTTTGAATTTTACCTCTTCAGATCCTAATATAAATTCAGCATTACCTTCATCAAGCTTAGTTGTTTCATAATTTTTTATTGCATCTTTTTGTTCTTTATCAAAATCTGCGCTTTCATATACTTTTTCTAATATAGAAGTAAGATCTTCCGATAAAATTGGATCTCCTTTTGAAGTTTTAGATCCACATCCTACCATAGATAATGACATTAACATGGCTACAAATAAAACAGTTAACTTTTTCATGCTTTTATCTCCTTATGTTCTTTTTTCTTTTTTAGTTTATCATAATAAGTTTCAATATAACAAGTTACAAAAAGATAAAATTTATATATATATATATATATATTAATATTGAATCATTAATTATTTTTTGGCAGTGTCATATCCTTTTATTTTAAATCCACTAAAATTTCTTTTATCTATATAATTTTGTGAAAACAAATAATTTTACTATTATATACCTTCTCCATAGTCTATATATTTATCATTACATATATATCTAAAACCACCTAATCTTTCTAAATTTTTCATTGGTGCATTAAGCTTAGGATTTAAGTCACTAGAGACTCTATAGTGTTTTTTAGCCATATTAAATTCGCCTATTTTCTCATAGTAAATTCCTAATAAATTATGAATCTCGCCTGATGATAAGTCCTCTATCATAGCATATTTTATACTCTTATAAGCTTTTTCATAGTTATTTTCTTTTAGATAATAAATAGCCTCATTAATATAATCATTTATATTATTTTTCTTAACACACATTGCCAACATATTTTTAAACTCCTAACTTTAAATTTTATATTATTATTATATCAATTCTAAAATTAAGTTCTTATTAAGATATAATAATATATATAAAGATTTTGTTAAGATTTTAATAATAAACTCTTTATATATTAAAAAACAGTAATAATCTCATATTATTACTGTTTTAAAAACTATTGATTAATTATAATTTCTTACCTTTAAAACCTCCACCTTTTACTTCGTCAATATTATTAATTGAAATAAAAGCATTATTATCTTCTTTGTAAATTATCTCTTTTATCTTTGCAATTTGATTAGATGATACTACACAGTAAATCATTTTCTTCTTATTATGGGAATAAGCTCCTTCCGCATCTAGAAAAGTAACACCTTTTCATGTTGCATTCATTATATTAGCTGCTATTTCTGTGTACTTTTCTGATATTAATAAAATTAACTTTTGCTGATTAAAGCAATCTTTAGCCATCTCTATAGATATTGATGTTAAATACATAGATATTAATGTGTACATAGCCTTTAAACCACCAAATAAAATTCCACCAGCACATATTATAAAAAAGTTAATAAATAAAGATGCATTTTTTATAGATATATCATATTTTAATTTAAGTGTAGCCATAACTATATCCAATCCTCCAACAGAAGAATTAGCCTTAAATATTAAACCTACTCCAATACCTATAAGTACTCCACCAAATATACTTTGTATCATAAGATCGTCAATAGTTATATATTTATATAAATTTTCTGTCACACCTAATGCAAAGGAAAAAATAAACATATTTATAATACTACTGAAAAAGAACTCTTTGTCTACATACTTTTTACATATTAAAAATATAGGAATATTCATAATTATAATTGCAATACCTTGGTTAATACCAAATAGTTTATTAAATATAACTACAATACCAGCCAAACCTGTACTTAGTAAATCAGCCGGTGCCAAAAATCCATTAATACCTATGGCGTTAAATATAATTCCTATAATAATTAATATTTGTTTTCCTACTTTACTATCTAGAAAATTTGCCATTCTACGTCCCCCTTTACTAATTATTTTCTTATATAGTTTATTCAACTCTAACTATTATTTTAACGAAACTTTTAGTATAATAGGTGAGAAATATGTATAATTAATTTTTTATTTTATAATAAATTCTCTTCTCTTGATTCACCATGTAAGCAAATCATTTCCTTCCTTTCAAACAATGAATTTGATCAAAATTTAATAATTTTACAATTTCACAGGTATGTTGATGCAACTTAATTCTAAGTATTCTTCATAAGTTTAAAACAATGTAATATCCTTGCAAGAAAAAATATCTCACCTCAGTGAGATATTTCAAATATACAGTATTCTCTTTGTAATATTATTATTTTTAATTTTTAGGTATTTTACTTGTCTTTATAAGAACAGCAGTAATCTCCGTATGTTTTTACTGTTACCTTGAATACAGATTTTTCTGGTACTACAAAACTATCCCCTTCTTTATAAGTTTTAAACTCTGTTTCACCAGGTAAACAAACATCCATTTCTCCGCCAAGAACTTCCATCAATTCTTCTACATCTGTATTAAATTCATATTCACCTTCTGCCATAAATCCTAATGTCTTACGCTCTCCATTTTCTAAGTATATAGTTCTACTACTTACTTTCCCATCAAAGTATACTGTAGCTTTTTTTACTATTTTAACATTATTAAATTCCATTTATATTTCTCCTTTATGAATAAATCTATTTTATAGTCCTCTAGCTTTTTTTACACATGCTTTCATACATTCTATTATGGCACTTCTAAATCCTTTTTCCTCTAATACACGAACTGCCTCTATTGTTGTCCCTCCTGGAGAACAAACCATATCTTTCAATTCTCCTGGATGTTTATTAGTATCTAGTATCATTTTTGCACTTCCCATAACTGCTTGTGCAGCAAACTTATAAGCTTTATCTCTTGGCATTCCGTCAAGAACTGCAGCATCTGCCATAGCTTCTATAAACATATATACATAAGCTGGTGAACTACCGCTAACAGATACAACCACGTCCATTAAGTTTTCTGGAACTACTTCCACTTGTCCAAAGCCTCCAAGTATTTTACAAACATAATCCAATTCTTCTTTGCTCACTAATTCATTATGACAAACTCCTGTTATACCTTCACAAACTAATGCTGGAGTATTAGGCATAGTTCTTACTATTTTAACTGGTTTTTCAAATAAATAATTTAATCTTTCTATTGTTTGACCAGGTGCTATTGTTACTATTATTTGATTTTCTTTAACTGAATCTTTTATTTCTTTTATAACTGTAGCGTAATATTGAGGCTTAACAGATAATACTATAATCTCAGCTTCTTCAACTACCTTAAGATTACTTTTTGTAGTAGAAATATTTAAATTTTCTTTTGCTGCGTCTAAGCTTGGAACATATGCATCTGATGCAATTATCTCATCACAAGAAATTATTTCATTTCTTATTATTCCTCCCATCATAGCTTTTGCCATGTTACCTGCTCCTATAAAACCAAGTTTTTTACTCATATTTGACATCTCCCTTTTTGTATAATTAATCAAAGTTATTAGCTTAATTTGAATTAAATTAAGCTAATAACTTTTAATAACATGTTAATTTTTTAATTAAAAGATTGCTCAGTACGTTCAATTATTTCATCTTGTAGGGCCTTGCTTAAATTTCTAAAGTGATCACTATATCCTGCAACCCTTACTATTAAATCTTTGTATTCTTCTGGATTGTTTTGTGCATCTATTAATGTTTGCTTATCAATTACATTGAATTGTATATGATGTCCATCCATATCAAAATATGCTCTTACTAAGTTAGCCATTTGATCTAGACCATTTTCTCCCGCAACAACACCTGGAGTGAATTTTTGATTTAATAAAGTCCCTCCTGTTTTTAAGTGATCCATTTTTGAAGCTGATTTTATAACAGCTGTTGGTCCATTTGTATCTCCACCTTTAGATGGTGATATTCCTTCTGATACTGGCTTTTGAGCCAAACGTCCATCTGGACTTGCCATCATAACTTCACCAAAATATACATGACAAGTAGTAGGAAGCATATTTACTCTATAATGACCACCTCTCATATTTGGTCTTCCAGTTATAGTTTTTTGATAGAAATTAAATAAATCTTTCATTATCTCATCTGCATAATCATCATCATTTCCATACTTAGGTGTTTTATTAGTTATAAGGTTTTTAATTATTTCATGACCTTCAAAATTATCTTCTAATGCCTTAGTCAATTCTTCCATTGTAAATTTTTGATTATCATAAACATTATATTTAATTGAAGCTAAAGAGTCTGTTATTGTTCCTATACCAACACCTTGTATATAAGATGTATTATATCTAGCACCTCCAGCATTATAATCTTTTCCAGTTGATATACAATCATTTGTAATAATTGATAAAAATGGAGCTGGCATATATCTTGCATATATTTCTTCAATAACATTACTTCCTTTTATTTTTATATCAACAAAGTATTCTATTTGTTTTTTATATGCTTCTAATAATTCTTCATATGACTTGAAATCTTTAGCATATCCAAGTTGTAAACCTAATTGTTTCTTGTTTACTTTATCATAACCATTATATAAAGTTAATTCTAATATTTTAGGAAGGTTAAAGTATCCTGTTAATATATAAGCTTCGTTACCAAATGCTCCAGTTTCAACACATCCACTAGTTCCACCCATTCTTGCATCTTCTATAGTTTTACCTGCATTAAGTAATTCTTGTATTATAGCTTCTGTATTGTAAAATGCTGGTTGACCCCATCCTTTTCTTGATATCTCACAAGCACGCTTTAAAAATCTTCTTGGTGTTTTTTTACTGATTTGTACATTGGAACTTGGTTGTAATAGTTTCATTTCATCCATACAATCAAGAATCAAGTAGCTTACATCATTTACTCCGTCTCTTCCGTCTTCAGCTATACCACCTGTGTTTATATTTACAAAGTCTGTATAAGTACCACTTTCTTTTAATGTTATACCTACCTTAGGTGGAGCTGGTTGGTTATTAAATTTAACCCATAAACATTCTAATAATTCTAATGCTTTTTCATCATCTAAAGTACCAGCATCTGTATCTTTTACATAGAATGGATATAAATGTTGATCTAATCTACCTGGACTATAAGCATCCCATGGATTTAACTCAGTAGTAACCCCTAAATGAACAAACCAATACATTTGGATTGCTTGCCAATAAGTTTGAGGTTTATGAGATGGTACAACATCACAGTTAGCAGCTATTTGTAATAACTCTTCCTTTCTAACTGAATCTTTTTCTAATTCAGCTAATTCTCTTGCATATTTAGCATATCTTTCACCAAGTGTCATTATTGCATCACAACATATTTCCATAGCATTTAATTGTGCTATTTTATCTATTGCTTCTCTATCATTTAGATAATCTATTTTAGATTTTGCATCTTGAATATCTTTTTTGTAATCTAAAAATCCTTTTTCATAAATTTTTCTAGAACCAACTGTATGTCCTGGTCCACGTTGCTCCATAAATTCTGTAAATATTCCACTTTCATAACAAGCTTTCCATTCATCAGTCATTGCATTTAATATTTTATTTCTTATAGAACGCTTTTCCCAAAAAGGAATTATTTTTTCTTTTTGTAATTTAAAATCTTCTTCATTAACTTTGAAGAAAATTAATTCTCTATCATTCATAACCTTCATATCTTCTAATGTATGACAACATAACTCTGGAAAAGATGGAGATGATTGTGGAGAGTCCCCTTTTTCTCCTACTATTAACTCACCATCATTGATGCAAAGTTTTTTATTTTCCATAAAATGCTTGAAAGCTAATGCTCTCATCTCAGGTACTGATACAGTTCCTTCATATTCCATATAAGCATCTGTCATTAAGTCTGCTCTTTCCATATAAATATGTGGTGTAGCTTCTACACTTTGTTTTCTTAGCTTTTTAATTCTTTCATTCATTCCTCTTTCCATTTTTCTATCCCCCTATTTTTGTATTATTAAACCCTTTTTGTATAAACATATTTCTTAATTCTTCCATTCTTTCTTCACTTGGTATACTAAATTCTTTACCTTTATAAATCATATCTAGTCTTTCATATTTACTAGATGAAATATCATGATAAGGCAATAAATTTACTTGACTGACAGAAATATTATCTTTTAAGTAATTAATTATATCTTCTATTTCTTTATCACTATCATTCACTCCACCAATCACAGGTATTCTAATATAAATATTAGCGCCTTGACTACTTACATATTCTAAATTTTTTAATATAAGTTCATTACCTTTTCCCATATATTTTTTATGTTTTTCATTATCCATTAATTTTATATCATATAAAAATGTATCCACGTATGGTAAAACATTTTTATAATTTTCTTTAGGTGCATGACCACAAGTATCAATTGCTACATTATATCCTTTTCGTTTAAGTTTTTTTAACAAAGATACTATAAATTCCATATCTTGTGTCATGACCTCTCCTCCTGACAACGTTATCCCCCCATAAGAAGATTCATAAAACATACTATCTTTTTCAACTTCTTTCACAATATCCATAACTGAGTATTGTTTACCAACAATTTCTCTAGCATTATTTGCACAATAATCTAAACATTTACCGCATAGTGTACAATTTAGTCTATCATTTATAACAATATTATTTTCAATATCAGCATGATTATGTTCACAGACTTTAGTACAAGTAAAGCATCCTGAACACTTCTCTTTGTTATACATAAGTTCAGGTTTAAAGTTTTGACTTTCTGGATTATGACACCACCAACAATGTAACAAACATCCTTTAAAAAATACTGTAGTCCGAATTCCATCTCCGTCATGTATAGAATATTTTTGAATACTAACTATATTTGGTATCTTCATTACATTCCCCCATTTTCACAATTATGAATATTTGATTCGTTACTTTCATAGTAGTACATTGTTATGCTTTTGTCATTTACTTTTTTGATTATTTTTGTATATTTTTTCACATATATGAAACGGTTTTGATTGTAGCAAATTGACAACAATTACAAAATATTTTAACATTTAATTAATTACTAAAAATATTAGTAGAGGGGTTAAGCTTTATGAACTATAACACAACAATCGGTTTAAAAATTAAAGAACTAAGAAGTCAAAAAAAGTTTACACTAAAATATTTAAGTGAACAAACAAATTTATCTACGGGATTTTTATCTCAATTAGAAAGAGGTATGACTAGCATCGCAATAGACTCTTTAGCAAAAATAGCAAAAGTACTAGACGTTGATGTATTAGATTTTTTTGATGTTACTAGCGACTCAGGTACAACAAGCATTGTAAGAAGCTATGAAAAAAAATATACTTCTATAAATCCTGAAATAATTCAATATAACTTAAATAAAAATGCTCTTAGCTATGATATATTACCTAGAATACAAGAAGTAATGCCTCACAAAGATGATGATCAAGAAAATATTGAACTATATTCTCATGAAGGTGAAGAGTTTATATATGTATTAGAAGGAATATTAACACTAAATGTTGATAATACCCAGACTGACTTATATCCAGGAGATAGTGCTCATATTAAATCTATTTCTCCTCACAATTGGAGAAATAATACTTCAAAGATAGTAAAAATACTTACAGTTAATAGCCCTAATCCATTTAAAGTATAATTGACAGTAAAAAAGAGATATGATATCATATCTCTTTTTTACTTCTCCCATTTGCCTGTTTTAACAAAGTTCTCTGCTCTATTATTAGCATTATTAACAATTTCATCTTTATATCCCATTAATGACAATAACTTAATAGCATTTCTTGATTTAGCTCTACCAGGATTTAACTTATAGTCAAACATAATATCATTATCTGTTATTTCTTCTTCAAAATGATAATTTTCAAATTCACCTTCTAACAAATAAGTAAGTTCAATATCATGAGTTGCTGCGAAACATATACAATTTGATTTATTCAAATGTTTCAATACTTCACTAGAAGAAGCAATTCTTTCTATTGTATTTGTTCCTCTTAAAATTTCATCAACAAAACATAAACATGGTACAATGTCTCTAGACTTCTCTGTAATTCTTTTCAAAGATTTTATCTCAACAATATAATAACTTTCATTATTTAAAACATCATCCTTAAGCGCCATAGATGTATATATATTAAATATGGATGAATTATATTCCCTGGCACAAGTTGTAAAAATACTTTGAGCTAAAATTTGATTTATTGCTATACTCTTTATAAAAGTAGATTTACCAGAAGCATTGGAACCTGTTATCAATACTCCACCTTTTACTTTCAAGGAATTTGTTACAGGGTCTTCAATTAGTGGGTGATATATTTCTTTAAATTCAATTAAGTTTGATTCTCTATTATTACTTATTTTTAAATTTGGTTTAGAATAATACTCTAAAGAGTCTCTAAAAGAAGCAATTCCTATCAAAGCATCTATAGTTCCCACATACTCATATATATTTTTTAAATATATTTTATTATTAATAATTGTTTCTTTTACTTTTTCATATGCAATTAACTCTGATAAAAATATCATATTATAATATTCACTAAAAACATTTAATTCCGACATCATAGAATTTGGATTTGATGTTACACTTTTCTTTTTAATTTTTTTTACCCTTTCCAAAT
>JAUMTV010000039.1:15588-26674 GCA_030531025.1 Turicibacter sp. | reverse complement strand
ATACTCATGTTTGAGCCTAACTGACAATAATCATCTTACTGTCGTGTGTCTTTTTTTTTTTTTTTAAAAAAAAAAAATTAACAATTTTGTTTAATTTTTTAAAATTTTATTTTTTTTTCGTTAAAGAATTATTTTTTTAGAGAGGTTATTGAAATGCTTATCACAAATTTTAATTACAGAGATTTTTGCAATTTACTTATATCAATTTTAGAATCTTCATTTAATATTAGTACAACAAAAATATGTGATGTTAACGACTTTAATAATTATATAGACATTGAATTCAGAAAAATTATTTGGCCAGATTATAATCATATGAGCAGTTATACTATGAATGAACTTTCACAGATGAGACAATGTGCTTTATGTGTACTTAAAAGTACAGTTGAATTTACAACTATAATATTCTCTTTTCCTAAAGAAATATCCAATGATATATTAATTATTGGACCATTTTTAGAAATTGAACCAAATGATGAATTCATAAGTAATTTATTAAAGAAGAACCAATTTCCTGAAACCTTGAGGAAAACTTTTTCAATTTATTATAGCTCTCTTCCAGTTGTAAATAGTATAAATGTAATTTCAACTTTACATAAGGTGCTAGGAGCATTTATATCAAATTATGATGCTTCAAGTATGTATTATATAGATTTTTCTGAAAATAAACCAAAGCTAACTAACTATAATTATCATTATGATGATAACTCAGAATTTTATATAGAGTATCATAAAAAATATAAATCCTGCTTAGAAGATATTTTTAAGTGTATTAGATCTGGAAAAGAAGCAACTGAAGTTTTAAGTAACTATATTGAGCTAACAGGTATATTAAAAGATAATTCTATTGATAAAGTAAAAAATAATTTATACATCTTAAACACTCAATTTGAATCTGAGCTATTAAAAGAACAAATATCTCCTGCTCAAGTTCGCCAACTTTCTATTAAAAATCAAAATGAAATAGAAGGTGAAAATACTAGAATTAAACTAGTAAAGTTACCTTATAAGATGTTAAAAAGATATACTAACTTAATCACAAATTATAATTTAAAAGAGTATTCATATACTATACGTGATACTATAGAACATATTAATTTTAATTTGCAAAGTAATTTATCTTTATCAACTATATCAAAAGCTATTGGTAAAAATCCTTCATTTTTATCTAATCAGTTTAAAAAGGAAACGGGTAAAACTGTAACAAAATATATACAAGAAAAGAGAATTGAAGAATCAATTCGTATGCTTACAAATACTGATATGACTATTCAAGAAATTTCTCACTCGGTTGGTATTGATGATTTGAGTTGGTTTTCTAAGTTATTTAAAAATATTACAGGTGTTTCGCCTACTAAATACAAATCTAATATGTATAAAAATAATATAAAACAATAAAAAGGTATTGATTTTTTAATCAATACCTTTTTCGTAGATTTCAATGGTGGAGACGAATCGTACCGAACCCCATCTACCATTATTTAATTCTCCCATATCAACTATATGCCACAAATTCCACCTTGTCAGCAATCGAATCCTCTTACTTTTTTACTTATTAATGTTTTAGAAAAGACTTTTTCTTACCCTTTATCTATTCGTAATATTTTGTTTGTAGATATTAGTATAGGAACTGTTTTTTAAGACGAAGTCAATGATTTATTAAGATTTTATTAAGATTGTTAGACTATACAATTATAGTTAAATAAAAAGGCATTGCTTTTTAGCAATGCCTTTTTACATACTATTTAATTATAGATTTTATATAATCTATGTCTTCAATTAAAATATTTCTCTTTTCACTGTACTCTTTACTATATTCAAGTACTAAATCCGCTTTATTAGTGTATTTTTTATATATTTCTAAAAATTCTTCTATATTTAATTTTCCAGCGCATATAGACTCATGACTATCTTTTTTACCATCATTATTATGTAAATGATAAGATACGATTTTATCTTTCAATTCTCTTATGACATACTCTATATCCCATCCATTTGCAAAAGCATGTCCAATATCTATTAATACATTATTATCACTTTCTTTGCAAATTTGGATAAACTCGTCCTGATCAAATAACATATTTTGACTAGATATTACACCAGCATTTTCTATTACTATATTAGCATTGTAATATTTTCCCAATTCATTTAATTCTTCTAAATTTATTTTGGAATTGTTAATCATCTTTTCTTTGTCATGTATTTTACAGTTGTTATGATGATACACGATATACGAGCTATTTAATTCCTTTGATAATTTTAGAGAATCTATAAAATATTCTTTCGATTTATTATAAGTATCAGAACCATTTTGGGCAGAATGCTCTGTTTTATAGTATGGACCGTGTAGCGAAATTTTATATTTTTTCAATCTATCCATATTCTTATTAACTACATTCATAAATTCCTGATTATGAAACTCTGTAAATAACTCTATTCCTATATTTTCGTATTGAATATTCTCCAATATATCAAATACTTCTTCTAGTTGATTTACTTTAAACATATTCGTACTTATATAAATATTCATTCTTATATCTCCTCTGGATATCCAATTGACATAGTTGTTTCTCTGTTAAATAAATGTATTTTTTCAAAATTAGGTTTATAGTATATTTCATCACCATTTTTAAATGTATTATCATCAACTAGTGCAATTACTTCATTCCCTTCTATTTCAAAATATACACCTATTTTATTTCCATAGTCTTCAATATATTTTACAATTCCTTTAAATGAGTTTGGTAAACATTCACTAGATATTTCAACATGTTCTGGTCTAACCCCAAAAGACAATTCATTTATTTTATTTGACTCCACAAGCTCTACCCAACTATTTGATAACTCTATTTTTTGATTATCTAAGTTAATAGATTTATTCTTATAATCAACATCAAATATATTCATAGATGGTGAACCTATAAATTTAGCTGTAAATATATTTCTTGGTTTATTGTATACATTTTGTGGTGTATCAAGCATTTGTAAATCACCTTTATTCATTAAAGCAACCCTATCTCCAATAGTCATTGCTTCCACTTGATCATGAGTTACATATATAAAAGTTTGCTTATAAGCTTCATGAATTTTTACCAATTCTTTTCTAGCATGACCTCTTAACTGAGCATCAAGATTAGATAATGGCTCATCCAATAAGAAGAAATCTCCTCTTTTTACTACAGCTCTTGCAAGGGCAACTCTCTGACGTTGACCACCAGATAAGTCCTTAGGTTTACGATCTTCCAATCCTTCTAGTTTTAACATTTTAACTGCTGCATTTAGTCTTTCTTCAATCTCATCTTTATGTATTTTATGAGCTTTAAGTCCATAAATTATATTTTCTTTGACTGTCATATGAGGGAATAGTGCATAGTTCTGAAATACCATAGCTATATTTCTATCTCCACTTTTTACTTCATTTACACATTTACCATCCATATATATTTTTCCTGATGTAGGTTGCTCTAAACCAGCTATCATTCTTAAAGTAGTAGATTTCCCACAACCAGATGGGCCTAGGATAATTAATCTTTCCCCTTCTTTTATAGTTAAATTTAAATTTTTAACAACCTGTGTTTTCCCATAACTTTTGCATATATTTTCAAATACAATCTCTTTCATAATTCTCTCCTATCCCTTTATTCCCGATGATGTAAAAGTATTTATAATATGTTTTTGGAATATTATATATAGTATTAAAGGTATTATCATTGTTATAACTGATACAGCCATTGCCACAGTAAAGTCAGTACCACCTTCTGAACTTATAAATAATTGTAGTGCTAAAGGTAGTGTAAAGTTTTCCTTCGTCTTTAATATTAATACTGGCCAAACATACTCATTCCAAGAGTTTATAAAGAACATTATTCCTGTTGAAATTATTGCTGGTTTTACCATTGGAACAATAATATCTCTCATTCTTTTAAAATGACTTATATTATCCAGTTCTGTAACTTCAATAAGTGATTTAGGTATAGTTTTCATAGACTGTCTAAGTAAAAATATACCTGTTGCATCACTTAACTGAGGTAATATAACCCCCCATAGACTATCTCTTAACCCTAACTGAGATATAGTTAAATAGTTTGGTATCATAGTTACTGTAAAAGGTATAAATATGGTACTTATCATTATAAAGTACAATATATTTTTATATTTAAAATCAAAGTATACAAAAGCATATGCTGCTAAAACAGATGTTGTAACTTTAAATAATGTAACCATTGTTGCTATAAAGAAAGTATTACCTGTTATATTTACAAAAGGTAGTCTTTTGAATACTTCCATATAATTGTTTAAGGTAGGCTCATTAGGTATAATCCCCAATACATTGTTGTATGCTTCACCTAAACTTTTAAATGAACTTGATATGGCAAATATTATTGGAAAAAGAGATACCACCACAAATATAGCTAAAATTATATGCCATTTTATTTCTGAATTTAATTTAATTTTCATAGTGTACTCCTTTTTCTACATACTTAAATTCTAAAATTAACAATACTATAAATAATGTCATTGTTATTATTGCAAATGCTGAAGCCGTTCCTGTTTTATATAGTACAAATGCTTCTTGATAAACATTATAAATAGCATTAGAACTTGCATAGTTCGGTCCACCTTGAGTAATAACCTTTATAGGTGTGAATACATACTGTAACCCTTGAACTATCGTCATAATTAATACGTATATTCCTGTTGCACTACTCATTGGTATTATTATATCTATAAATATCTTATGCATTGGAATGTTATCTAGTTTTGCTGCTTCTATAACTTCAGTCGATACACCTGATACTCCAGCAAGTACAACAATAAAGTTATATCCGAAGATCTTCCAACTTGTAATTAAACTTAATATTACTATTACTAATCCATCAGTTTTAGTCCATATAGGCAATGTTATACCGAGCCAATTTGCAATTACTGCTGCTGGTCCAGAAATAGGATTAAGAATCCATAAATATAATATGGAACCTACAACTAAAGAAATTACACTTGGTAGAAATATAACACTTTTATAGAATCCTTTTGCCTTTGTTATTACAACAGATAGTATAAAAGATAGTATATATGGAGCTACAAAATTTATTAAAAGCAATATTAATATATATATAAATGTATTTCCCATAATTTTATACGTTAATGGATTATTAAATATCTCAATATAATTATTTAGTCCTACAAAAGTTTTTGTTGGTTTAACCATATTCCACGAAAAGAAACTTAAATATATAGTTCTGATTAATGGCCAAAACATAAATAATGTAAAGGCTAAGATTGATGGTAGGATAAGCAAGTGTGGAGTTAATTTATCTTTAATTTTGTAAATATTTCTTTTTTTACTCATTTAATGTCTCCTTATTTTAAATCTTTATAATAAAAGGTAGAAACTATTTTTCTACCTTTTATCAAAAATAAGTTTTATTGTTGTTCTAATAATTTATTTATCTTATTTTGTGCTTCTGTTAATCCATCTTTAGCTGATATTTTCCCACCTAGAATTTGATCTCTTGTATCTAATAATATTTGTTCCGCTTCAAGACCAGCATCTCCTGGGAAAGATGTCCAAGGTACTACACTTTCCATTTGACTTGTAGCTGCTTCCATCATTTGATTTTCCTCTAAGAAATCTTTTAATCCGTTTTCAGATTCAGCAACATCTTTTCTTGGAGGTACATAACCAGTTCCTATAGTCCATTCAGCCATAGATTCTACACTATATAAATACTTTTGGAATTCCCATGCTGCTTTTTGTTGTTCTTCATCTTGAGCTGTAATTGCAAGGAAACATCCACCTGCAGGTAATCTTACTTCTTCACCTTCCCAAGCTGGTGAATTAACTGCTGCCACATCAAACTGAGCACCTTCTTGTATACTTGCTCTTCTTGCAATTGTAGTATATAACATGCCCACTTCACCATTTATAAATGATTGAACACCTTCATCCCATGATATGTGTAATGCTTCTTCATTTTTAACCATATCTGCATAAGCTTCATATGCTTCTATACCTTTTTCTGATGCAAAAGTTGCTTTTCCATCTGTTATCATTCTAGCTCCATTACTTTCTAATAAAGCTTGTGTTGCCCAGTTATCAGCCGGTTCTTGTATATAAACACCGTATTTACCAGTTTTATCTTTTATTACACTGGCAAATTCTTGTACTTGTTCCCAAGTTTTTGGTCCTTCTTCATCTAATCCACATTCTTTTAATATATCTTTATTTATGTATAATACTGGTGTACTTAAAGAATAAGGTATACCAACTTGACTTCCTTCACTATTTTTAGCAAGATTTAATATATTTTGTAAGAAATTATCTTCTAAAAATGTTTTATCTTCTGAGAAGTGTTGATCTATTATCTCTTGAGGCTCTGTGTATCCAAAATTATTTGAAAAGTAATCTAAAAATGACCAACCAACTTGCACTAAAGCTGGAGTAGAACCTGTAGCTGCTTCAGCTTGAAAGTTTTGTAATAATCCTTTATACATGTCTGGATTGTATTTTGCTACTACTTCTACAGTATCACTTTGTTTATTAAACTCTTCAACTAACTTATCTACACTTTTTCCTCCTTGAGTTTCAGCGTTAACATGCCAGTATTCTATTTTTACCTTTTCGTCAGATGACTTGGTATTACTTCCACCATTACTACATCCTACAGTGAATAAAGATACTACACTAACTAAAGAAAGTATTTTTACTAATTTTTTATTCATTTTATCTCTCCTAATAATTACTTGAATTTTTTTAGTATTTCTATAACACCATTCTCGTACTCTTCTTTTGTTGTATAATCTGCGATTTCCTTTAGACCGTCAACTGCATTATTAACAGCAAAGCCAATGTCAGCCATTTCAATCAATTCTTTATCATTCATATGATTTCCAATAGCTATTACCTCCAGGTTTTCTATGTTTAAATGTTCTTTTAATATATTTAAGGCCATTCCTTTTGATATATTACTTTGAACTATTTCGAAATAATCATCTTCCGAAATCACATATCTAAATTTATCTCTTATGGAAATATGCAGGTTATTCCAAACTTCCTTGTATCGTTTTACATCTCCAATTACTAATACTTTGTTTACCTTTATATCCGTATCAAACAAAGATTCATCTATTTCTTCACATTTTGCAATTTCTTTTTTCTCATATGCAGCGATTCTTTCTGTATATTTGAAGCAGAGCACCTTTCCATTAATATAAACTATTATTGATGCTCCAAGCTTTTCAAGCTCTCTTAAAAAAGGCAGTACCTCTGTCAATAAAAATTCTTCCGAATAAATTTTTTTGCCTTTTGTATCTGCTATTTTAGCTCCGTTGTAAGCTATATAAGGCGCATTAATTCCTACTTCTTTAGCCACTTCTATACTAGTTTCTATAGGTCTTCCTGTGGCTATAGTAAATATATTTCCCTTACTTTTAAATTCTTCCACATGAGATATAAGCTCTTTTGAAACCTTATATCCTTCATAATCACTATTAAATAACGTTCCGTCCAAATCAGACACTATCATTTTTACACTCATACAAAACTCCTTTAACTAAAAAAATTGTAAAATTAACCTCCTATCTTATTTACTTTATAATTAATGGTTTTCTCCAGTCTCCACCAATAATCATAAAAATTTGATTCGCTTAAGCAACTGAGTGGACGCTATGAAATTTCAGTCAACGACCTTGCTCAAAGTACACTAAGTTATGAATATTGCATAAATATTAAAAATCTAGTTCTCCAGTTATTATTTTATTTAATTATTTCCTTATCTATTTTCATATTCCATAATTCTTCTTTGCTAAATGATATTGCATCAGCTCCTGATTTTAATCCTTCAATAATTTGTTCTTCTTTATCTATTAATCCGCCAAGAATAATTGGTTTATTTATTTCTTTTTTTAATCTCTCTACTATTTCGCCACATAAAGCTGGCATAACTTCTACCATGTCAGGATCATTTTCTATAATACTTTCTATAGAATTTTTAAGTGATTTACTATCGATTAGAAATATTCTTTGTATTGTCATTAGCCCTCTTTTTTTAGCGGCATTTAATACTGTACTTTTAGTTGATACAATACCCTTTGGATTTATATTCTCTTTGATAAACCTTAAAGATTCAACATCACTTGATAGACCTTTTAATAAGTCTACATGTATAAATATAGGTTTTTTATCATTCATTGTTTTAAACTTCTCTTGTACTAAGTAACTTAGTTTTCCTTCCATTAATATAACTGCTGAAACATTAGATTCCACAGCTTTATCCAAGTTATCACACCTAGCAGCAGCTATTAAAGGATTTATTGTTGTATTCTCTTTCATTCTTAATTCCCTTTTCTGGTACAATATTTTTATTATATTTTTATATTAACAATCAAATGTTAGATATATATTAAATCCTTGTAAGGTTTTATAACTTTTTGTTAACCATTGGTTAATATTATTATGTTTTCTTATAATTGGTTATATTTTTTTCGATATAATTACTAAAAATGAAGTATATTGACTTAATGATATTAGGAAAAATAATGTAAATAACATAATTATATTCAAAATAAAAAACGTATTGACTTCAATGTCAATACGTTTTTTATTTTGAATAGCTTTAAACTAACTTTATTGCTCTATTTACCATAAAAATAAAGGATGACCTCACTCAGAGTTCATCCTTTATCTTTTATTTCATACTTAATAATCGGTCTAGATATATTGATTTAACTTGTTCATTTGCTAAAGCTCTCTTAGCTGGAGGTAATTTAAGTATTGCAGATAATATAGCTGCCATTGCTCTATGGCTACTTAATGCTTTATTATCAAATATAAGTTCTTGTAGTTGTCCTTTTTCTATAGCCATAAGGACAACCCTATGTACTGAATTTGCAGGAGTAATTATTTTTTCTTTTCTTTTCAAAAGTATTATGCTACCCTTAGGGCAATTTCTAGCACAAACTCCACATCCTAAACAGACTTCTTCATCAATCTTGATTATATTTTTATCATTTTCCTTTACTCTACTTATTGCTCCTATAGGACATGCCTTTACACATTTTCCACATCCTATACAAGAATCATAATTAATATTTGGTATAAAGCTAGTGGTTGCTACTGGGTGCATATTACCAAATTTTCTAGCTGCTAATAATGCTTCACAACAACATCCACAGCAGTTACATATAAAACTTACTCCCTTTCTTACGTTTTCACCACATTGAACTAAATTATGTTCATATGCTTGATGTAATAGTTCTTTACACTCAGAAGCATCTATTCGTCTTGCATAGTTGTATTTTATTAAAGAATTTGCTGTTCCATTAAAAGTCATACATATATCCATAGGAGCGTCACAGCCTTTACCAACATGTTTCATTTTATGTCTACAATAGCACATTCCTACTGCTATATGCTCTGCTTCTTCTATTATATGAGTAGCTCTTTCATAATCTAATATAGTGACTTCATTATCATTACTTAATACTTCTTCTTGAACAAAAATTCTTCCTAATTTTGTTTCTGCTGAATAAAATAAGTCCTTTATAAAATCCTCTTCAACATTTAGATATTGATAATAAAGTTCTGATAAAAGTTTTTGATCAATATCATTTCTAGTTCTCATCAAAGCGAATTCTATAAATCCAGCCATTGGCGGAGGAAGTATATATTGTTTTCCCTTATCATCTTCTATATCTAATAAAATTGCTCTGCTAGCAAGTGTATCAAGTATTTTTAATGCTTCACTTTCACTTACACTCCATATATTAGCAGCTGTTTTTACTCTAAATGCTTTAATTGGTAGTTGAGCAACTAATTCGGCTTCTTTTTCCGTAAATAACATAGCTAATATTTTATAGAGAGTTTTTGAAGGAGGGGCACCTTGTGGAAATCTATTTAGCCTCTCCTCTAAACTTTTATATCCATTTTTTGCACTTATATGAGACATCTATATCATCCTTTTACTTTTACTTATTATTTAAATTATTTTATCTGGAAAATAATCTCATTTTACATTATGTAACTATTACTATTTTTTTATAATATATTCTTTTTATAAATTGATATATTCATATTAATTGTAGTAATATAAACATTTATAATATATGTGATATGAAAAAACTCCAATAGATTTAAATCTACTGGAGTTCTTTTGAGTATTAAAAATGCTTAGAATAATAATTTGCTAAAAATGCCCAAACTACGAATTCTGCTAATACTAATATTGAAAATACTATGCTTATCTCTTTATATCCAAGAAGTGAAGCTAGTAATACTATTGCACACTGAACATAAGTAAATATAGAATAAACCTTAGCACTAGCTTTTTCTCTTAACATTATATTTCTCTCATCATTTTCAATCAGCTCAATTTCTTCTACTTTCTCAGGATTTTTATAATTTTTATAACCTCTAATAGTACTCACCAATCCCGCTGACATAAATCCGCATCCCATACCAAATACAGAACTACCTAATGCACCATCTGGTAATATACCTAGTACTGATACTATAAAAAATATAACCCCTACTCCTAATAATGCGCTTGAAAATATAAGATTTTTTTTCACTGATTTCATTTATTATTCCTCCTCAAATATAAATACCTCTTCAATTATACAATCAAATATAACTGCTATTTTGTGAGCCAGCATTATAGACGGATTATACTTTCCATTTTCTAAAGAAATTATTGTTTGTCTAGATACTCCACACATCTTCCCCAGCTCCTCTTGAGTAATCTTTCTTTCTTTTCTTAATTTTTGAATATTATTTTTCATATTAAACCCTTTCCACAAAATGTAAATTTTACTTTACATTTTTAGTATAGTTTACTTTACATTTTATGTCAACTATACTTTACATTTATAGATGTATTTTTTTAGAAAACAAAAATAGAGCAATAATTTTAATATTATTACTCTATTTCAACGTATATTTAATTTACATGGTGTCTACTATCCATATAAATTATTACTTAATGAAATTACGTGTTATCTGTTCTGTAGATAACATGTAATTTTCAACTTTGTTACTTGAGCAACGGGCAAAGCCGTTGGCGCTATGGTCAAAGCAAGTTTTTTATTT
>JAUMTV010000039.1:0-15578 GCA_030531025.1 Turicibacter sp. | reverse complement strand
TAATTATACATAAATTTATTGTTGTTTTTTTGTATATTTATTATTAAGTATTTAATAGTTACCTACAGAATAATTGTTATATTTTATATTTATATTTTATTAGTATTAATTAATAACCTTTTTTTTATTTCTTTTTTTATATACATTTTATTTATTATTATATAATTTTTAGAAATTTGTTGTATATAAAATTTAGATTATATTGATATTGTTAGGCTCAACACCAATTCCTTTTAATGAATTGAATGTAGACTTATCCATGTTTGCTCCTTCAAATTTTACATTGTTAAATTCCATACCATTAAAGTTGTGTCATTTATAATTGTAGATTTAAAAATATAATTTATTTTAGTTATTTTCTTGTCTACTATCTTTTCTATTTCGAATCACATCAATAAGAAATTTAGCCCCAGTAACCATAAATACAATCATTCCAGCTAAAATGAAAAGAACACCAATTGGTAAAAGATAAAAATTCTCATGTAAAATTCCTGATGCGTCGATATATTCCACCGAATTTGCCTTAATAAATAAGCAGGCAAATCCAAAAAACAGTAAAAATGTTCCTATCAAAGTCGTAACCAAGTTCAATCTTACACGCCTTGTTTTATTTCCATCCTTAATTAACTTTTCTGTCATGTTGTTCATATTATTGCCTCCTAAAATTAATTCATCGATCGAAATATGAAAAACACTTGAAATAAGGATTATCATCTCCAGGTCTGGAAGATTACGATTATTCTCCCAATTGGATACAGCCTGTCTCGTTACGTTTAATCGCATAGCAAACTGTTCCTGTGTAAGTTGATTTTTTGTTCTCAGTTCTTTAATCTTATCTCCAAATTCCATAGTATAATCTCCTTTCGCCAATATACCTCAATCATAAAGAAAGTTCTTATTTTTAGCAAGAAAGCAGTGCTTGCAATAATGAAATTTCAATGAAAGTGGTGCTTGCGTGATAGTTTTGTATTATATTTTTAATATTTATCTTTTAATAATTAATAGACTCTAAAGGGTGTGACATTTTTGGGACACCCTTGTATTTATATCAATTCTTCTATTCTCTCAAAAAGATGTGCAACTGCATAAAATGTTGTTTCATAATGCATATAATCTAGAGTATTTTCATCCCACAAAATTTTAAATTCAGCTGGAAAATCACAGTCTTCTTCATAAAATATAAGCATTACTGGTAAAAATTCAAAAAGATTAATTATATATCCCACATCACCTGTTTCAATTGCTTTTCCATCTAGCTTTTCACATGCCTTTTTTAAGTCCTCTATTCTACTTGAAAATCTTTTAGCATATGGAAAAAATAAATCATTGTGATTAGTAACTGTTCCAGTTTGAAGTGTCCCCTTTAAACTAGTCACATTCATCCAATTACCTGATAATTGCAAATTATCTTTTGAATAGCTAAGTAAATCTAAAATAGTCATAACTTCATTATGTTTTGCTCCAGTATAGTTTGCTTCATCATAAGTTTTTTCAATATCCCCAGTAGTTTTATTTAATCTATATTTTTGTTTCAAAAAATAAATATATAAATAATTCTCATCATATTCTAAGTTAAACTTTTTTGCAATTTTTCCATGATCCCACTTTATTAACTCTAACTTACTTGTTTCTGCTTGAATCTCGTAATTTGATTTTATTTCCATTATATTTCCCCCTTTATTTGATTATAGATTATACCATATTTAAAAACTTTCTTATGTTCTAACTCCTTATTATTTAGTATTCATAAGCCAGTTTTAAGCATATATATGGTTATCAAATACTCTAAAATCCCTGGTCTTATTTAATTCATAAATCAATTCTTTAAATCTTCCTTGAATATCATTTTTACATTCAATTATAGCTGATGATTTTATATGATAATTCATAAGTTTTTGCAAAACTATACCAGCTAGGCCTGTTTTAAGATTAATAAACCCTGATGTAAATACTGACTCTCTTAATACTAGTAGCTTAATATCATTTTAAATGCAAATACCAATAATATCTAATATATCAGATTCACAAGTAATTGCTTGGCTTACTTCTATATATCTTTTATTTATTTTTTCAATTATTTTATATTTCATTTTGTCACCTAAACTCTCCTTATATATTTCTATTATCCGTAAGTGTAGATATGAAATCCAACATTTCCTTTGTAAATTCAATATCACCCCATAACATTACTTTTAAATTCTTTTCTTTTTGGTAATGCTTTATATTTATAGTTGAATCACTCATTTTAGCATCTTTAGTATTCATTACTGCTAATAGCATATTGGATAATTTCCTATATTCATCTAAATCTACATCCTTAATATCAACAACTGTAGATATACTTATTTTACTATCTATATTTTTACTCTCTGTATTAATAGTTGAAAACTCAATATTTTCACTATCCCATTTATTTTTATTTCTAACATTTACAGTATTATCTTCCATAAAAAGACTTAAATCATGTCCTGTTATTCTCCACTGCTTTCCAACTTTATTTGCTCTAAGCTTACCTTCCGTTATAAACTTTCTTATAGTTTTGTGATGCAGAGCTTGTAGCTATATCAGTAGATGGAATAAGAAAATATTTATTTATGATGCCTTTAATAGGAATGTCTATGATTGGATCAAACTATATTCAATCAATTGGTAATGCCAAACAAGCAATGTTCTTAAGTTTGCTTAGACAAGTAATATTATTAGTTCCTATGATGCTTATTTTACCAAAATTCTTAGGTTTAAATGGTGTTTGGTTCTCTCAACCAACTGCAGATGTAATTTCTTTCATAGTAACATTTATAGTAGTTCGTAGAGAAGTTAAATCTCATAAAAATGAAGATATGGACTCGGCAGCTTAAAAATTAGGCTATATTAGATAATTATATGATAAATATTAAATAGCTAGACATTTGGCAATTTATGCCACCATGTCTAGCTATTTTTATATACCCTCATTAATTATAAATACATCAAAATCAAATTCTTCTATTTCATTGAAATCTATCATCAATTCATATTTTCCATCTTCATCCACTGTATCAATTAAAATAGAATATATAATATTTGGGTCAAATAAAGATTACTTTTTCTTTATACTCATTCCTATAACCATTCCAAATAACATTCCAAAACATATGCCATAAGGTCTAGATTCTGCATTAAAAAAGATTGTGCCTATTGCCACTCCAAATAACATTCCTATGGCCATATAATTTTCTTCTGGATTTTCTTCATTTTGATTTGCTTTCTCATCTTCAAAAGCTGTTCTTTTTTCATTTGTCTTCTTAACGTTATTTATGAATAAAATAACTGCAATTCCCACAACTACCACTGGTAAAAGTATTAAAATAAAATCAACCATAATTTTTAACCCCTATATTTTTGTTTAATTAAAAGTATATGACTATTACGTAATTTATAAATATTATGTAGTTTATTTAAATTCTCCATAAAACCTATTCACTAAATTGGAATTTATCTATTTAGTATAATCGAATTATTATAAAACTTGCTCAATTATATATTACATAAATAATCAATAAGTAATATAGAAATTAATAAAATCGATACACTGAAAAGTATCTTACTTATTAAGTTGTAACATTTTTTCCTCTCTGAATCATAATGACCTATGAGATTACACAATATCACTACCATAGCTATAAGACATATACCATAAAATAAAATATGCATCGTATCCCCCTCCTGATAATAAGGTAGATTTCATTAGCACTTGACTCAAATTTCTATATTCTTAAATTATATCAGATTTCCAAACATATAGGAGTAAGAAGTCATTAGACAAGTGAATTAAATATGCCAATAAAATAAGTATGTAATGGTTATAATTAAAATCAAAAATATATAAATTTATGAATAATTGAGTTTTTGTAGACATTTGAAATAATTGTGATACTATCTAAATAAATAATTATAATTGTTAAGAGGGGCGATATTATGAATACAGTTGAAATTGTAAGAACTGTAGTAGGAGTAGTATTTATATACTATTTGGATTAGGAGTATATGCATATGATAAACTTCACAATATGAAATATTCAGAATTTAGATATAGCCCTATAAGTTGGCTGCCTATTGGCAGGTGTTTGTGTTATGACTTATAACATGAAAATAGGAATTATATGTGGAGTAGTTACCTTAATATTATGGGTAATTACAAAGATGGTAGTATTAAATTTATTAAAAAAAAGATCAATATAAATATATAAAAAATAATGTATAAAGATTTAAGTATAGTTTTTTATATTTAATTTATTCATAATATTAATGTAATGCAAACAAAAAAGACCACAAAGTTGAAAAACCTTCATGGCCTCATTATGTATATTTTATTAAGAAAATTGTAGCATTCTTAGTATTTTTTATTAACAAAAAAGAAGATATTATATAATGCATACTTTTATCTCATTAATGAATTAGATTTTCGATTAGCAATTTAATAATATTGTTAATCTTTTTTTTCGTGATAATTTCTATAATATTATTTCTAAATCACGTATCTATTATAGCTCCTACGAAAATGATTTTAGCATAAGGCTATATAAATGCCTCTTCTCCTAAGACAAATCCATATTTAATTCACTAAATTCAGAAGTTTCTATATTATACAAATACAAAAAATTCGCTCTCCTCATGTGCCAACCACCTTGGAAAACATGTCTGTTGCTCCATTAGATGGTCCAAATTTATAATTACTTTTATAAGATCACGAAATCTTTCTCTAAATTTAGCTTATCTTCTTCTGTGATTTTTCTCATAACTTTACATGGATTTCCCACAGCTATCACACCAGCTGGAATATCTTTTGTAACTACACTTCCTGCACCAATTATACTTCCTTCTCCAATAGTTACTCCTCCACAAACTGTGCAATTAGCACCTAGCCAAACATCTTTTTCCAAAGTAATCGGCTTAGAAGTTCCAATTCCCATACCACGCTCAGTTGGGTCAATGGCATGACCTGCACAAGTTAAACATGTTCCTGGTCCTATAAAAGCATTTACTCCAATATGTATTGGTGACGTGTCCAACATGATACAATTGTAATTTATAATTGTCAGTCCTTCTGTATGAATGTTAAATCCATAATCACATTTGAAGGTAGGCTCTATAAATGTTAGTGGACTACAAGTTCCAAATAATTCTTGTAAAATCTCGCTTCTCTTTTCATTTTCATCTGGTCTTGTATTGTTGAATTCCCATGTTAGATTCTGTGCTTTTATTTTCAAGGAAGGATCCACCGCTTCATGTTTAGATATGTATCCATTCTTGCTTTGTATTTTTTCTTTGACTGTCATATAATTTCTCCTTCTTATAATTTTATATTATTATTATATCATTAAATTGCATTTTAAATTTATAATATAATTAACTCGTAATTTGTATTCTATTGCTAAGAAACATAACATTGACCTTCAATATTCTAATAGTATAGCTATGGTAGGAAATCATATCCATTTGTAGATATTGATAAACAAAAATCTTTGGATATAAATATGGAGGAAAATATAAATCAATTAATAGATGATGTGTCCAATCATAGGAACTATAATAATTGTCCAAAGAAAGCTATCCAAGTAAAGGGAGATAAGAATCTAAATGCTAGATATAGAAATGAATATGTTTCATTAAAAGAAATAATTGGTTCTAATAATCAATAAATCAATAGTGGAAAATATATCCAGTATCTATTATCCAACTTTATGATAGATAGTAAAATAACTATATCTTAGTTTATATAGTGAGTACTAAGATATAGTTATTTATTAAAGTTAATATCTATTAGTTCGTAATATTAAAGTACATCTCTTTCTCTTCTATCTTTATACTAAATGACAGGCTATAAAGTGTTCATTTTGTGTCTCATTAAATCTTGGAATGTTTTCTTTACATAGTTCCAATCTAAAAGGACATCTATTGTAAAATTTACATCCAGAAATATTTTCTTCTCTTTTTATATATGCATCATCAAATTCTTCCACATCATATATATCATCTTCATAAATTGAAAAGTTAGATGATAATAATAACTTAGTATAAGGATGTTTAGGATTATTAATAATATTATTCCTTGTACCTTTTTCTACTATTTTACCTTCGTACATAACATATATTTTGTCACAAAATTTTTGCACTAGAGCTAAATCATGAGATATAAATAAGAAGCTTATATTTGTTTTTTCTTTTAAATCACTTAAGACATTTATAATTTGACCTTGAATAGATACATCTAGAGCACTTGTTGCCTCGTCACATACTAAAAGCTTTGGTTTTATTAATAGGGCTCTTGCTATAGCGGCCCTTTGGCATTCTCCTCCACTCACTTCTTTTGGATATCTATAATAATATTCTTCACTTAAACCTACTAGTTCAAGTAAATCTATTACTTCTTTCTTAACTTCTTTTTTGTCGTAACCAAGGTTAATTTTTATTTCTCCAATGGAGTTGCCAAGTTTTATCCTAGGGTTAAATGAATCCATTGGGTTTTGGAAAATCATTTGAACTTGTTTATGAAGTTCTTTATTTTTTGTAGACTTAAAATCTTCAATATTTAAGCCATTTATAAAAATATTCCCCTCATTTCTTTTTTCAAGATTAGTTACAATTTTAGCTATTGTACTTTTTCCACACCCTGATTCTCCTACTAATCCCACACATTCACCTTTTTTAATCTCTAAATCAATATCATTTACAGCAGTAAATTCTTTTTTATCTTTTATATATATTTTTTTTAGATTTTTAACTTCTAAAACATTCATTATACTATAATCTCCTCCTCAGCTAATTCTTTGTATAAATGACAATTTACTATTGAGTTATCATAACTAACTGTTGAAGGTATTTCAGTATAACATGTCCCAATACTTTTATTGCATCTATCTGCAAAGGCACATCCTCTTTTAGCATCTCCAAAAACTGGTGCCTTACCTGGTATGCCATATAATTTCCCTTTTTTCATATTTGGTGTAGACTTAATTAGCATTTGTGTATAAGGATGAAGAGGTCTATTTATAATATCTTTTTTACTTCCATATTCTACCACTCTTCCATTATACATAACAGCAACTTTATCTACCATATAAGATACAACTCCCATATTATGAGTAATCATAATTATACTTGTGTTAAAATCATCTCTAAGTCTCATCAAAGTCTTTACAACTTGAGCTTGGGCAGTAACATCAAGAGCGCTTGTAGGTTCGTCTGCCAAAATTATTGATGGCTTGTTTAGCATTGCAAGGGCAATTCCCACTCTTTGATTCATACCTCCAGATAATTCAAAAGGATAACTTTTTAATATTCTATCCACATCTTTTAAATGGATTTTTGGAAATATTTCATCAATAGATTTTCTTATATCTTCATCACTTATATCTTGATGGGCCTTTGCACTTTCCATAAATTGTTTTTCAATGGTTCTAATGGGACATAAAGATGCCCCACTATTTTGAAATACTATTGATATTTCTTTTCCTCTAATTTGACGTAATTCTTCTTTTGATAACTTTACTAAATCTTTATTTTCAAAAAATATATTTCCGTGTTCAATTTTTGCATTTGAAGGTAATAAACTTACTAAAGATTTCAATAAAGTACTTTTACCACTTCCAGATTCTCCTACTATTCCTAGGATTTCTCCTTTGTTGATACTTATATTTATATTTTCTAGTATTTTTGTATTTCCATAACTTACACATAAATCCTTAGTTTCAAGAATTGGTTTCATAAACATTCCTCTTTTTCTTTGTAAGGATTTTATAATTTATCTGAATTGTAGATAAATTATAAAATCCAACATATTAATGGAGCAACGTACCTGTTTCACAAGGTCGTTGGCGACATGAGCAAAGCGAATTTTTTATTCAATATCTAAATCCGTAGTTATTTCATAGTAATCTGATGGATGAGCTTCAAATCCTTTTATATTTTTCTTCATAACAAAAGACATTTTTAAGTGAGAAGCATAAGTATATGCACAGTCATTTAAAACTTCTTGTTGTATTTGTATTGCTAAGTCACTTCTTTTTTTCGTATCAAATTCATTTCTAAGTTCATTTGTTAATTCTTCCACTTTGTCACTATGATAATGTCCACTATTGTATGCTGAATCATCAAGTAAATGAGTTGTTATATAGTATTGAGGATCTCCAGTTGGTGCTGTAACCATAGCGTTAGCATATATGTCATATTCACCTTTTTCTAAATAATCACTAGTATTTTGAGTAGAGTTAACTTCAACTTTTATACCAATTTCTTTTAGTGTAGATTGAGCCGATTCCGCAAGTAAAGGTAATTCCATACGAGAAGGATAAGTTAACCAACGAATAGTTAAGTTTTTACCATCTTTATCTACATATCCATCATTATCACTATCTTCATAACCAGCTTCTTTTAATAATTTTTTAGCCCCTTCTAAATCAAAATTATCTCCTTTTACTGCATCATTACCAAAAGAGAAGTTTGATGGAAATGCTCCTACTGCTGGTGTTCCGTTACCGTTTAATAATGTCTTAGTAAAATCTTCTTTGTTAATAGATTTTGCTATAGCTTGTCTTACTTTTATATTTTGTAAATCTTTATTCTCATAGTTATATGCTATTTGATAAACTCTTGAAGTATTTGTAGAACTTATTTTATAGTTATCATTGTCTTCAAATAAACTTAAACTTGCATAAGGTAAACCTTGAGTTGCATCAATTTCTCCATTTTGTAGTGCCATTGTCATAGTGTCACCATCAGTAATACTTTTGACAACTACTTTATCAACTTTTGCTTCTCCATCCCAATAATTTTCATTTTTCTCTAAATCTATTTGTTCTCCAGTTACTGATTTGGCTATAAATGGGCCAGTCCCTATACATGTATCTCCATTTTCATCCCAATCAGATACATCAATGATACCTCCGTATGGATCTGATAAGTAATTTAATAAAGTAACTACTTTATTTTCTGATTTTATTGTTATAGTTTGTTTATCAGCTTCTATTGATTTTATTGCTAAATCCCCTGGTGCTCTATCGTGAAGTTTTATTAAGCTTTCAAAACATGCTTTTACAGCATCGCCTGTCATTTTATTACCATTTGAGAAATTAACATCATCTCTTAAATTTATTTTCATTGTATAATCATCTACTATTTCATAATCTGTAGCAAGCCATGGCTCAAGTTCCATATTTTCATTAAATTTAAATAGTGTTTCTGTCACACCATATCTTATTGCTGGCCATCCTGAATATCCCTTGTGAGGATTTATTCCTGGTTCACTTGAGTTATAAGCGCTTGTACCATAAACAAATGTTTTTTCACCATTGCTACTTTCCCCTTCATTAGATGTTGAACTACATCCAACTAAAAGTCCTGCACCTAATACTCCTGCAAGTACTAAACTAACAAATTTTCTGTTAATTTTCATTTCTATTCCCCCCTATATATTAGTCATTGTTGCTTACATCTAAATAATCTCTTACTGTATCCCCTAATAAATTAAAAATAATTACTGTAATAAATATTGCAAGTCCTGGTGCGAATATTACCCAAGGAGATGATTGAATCATGCTTCTACCATTACTCATCATAGAACCCCATTCAGCAGTAGGAGGCATTGCCCCTAACCCCAAAAATGATAATCCTGCAAGTTCCATCATCATAACTCCAATATCAAGTGTTGCCGTTACAATTATTGGCCCTAATATGTTTGGGAATATATGCTTAAATATAATTTTCATATGAGAACATCCACTTAATTTTGCTGCCTGAATATAGGCACTATTTTTAATTGTTAATACATGTCCTCTAGCAAGACGTGAAAACTTAGGCCAAGATATTAATGCCAAAGAAATAACTGCATTAACAATCCCTCCTCCAAGAACACCTGACACAGCTATAGCAAACACCATTCCAGGGAAAGCCAAAAAAATATCTGAAATCCTCATTACTACTTCATCAACTTTACCGCCCATATAGCCACAAATTGCACCAACTATGGTACCAAAAGTAGATATAATTACCACTAATCCCAGGGATGAAAACATGGTAGTCTTTGCTCCAACTACAATTCTAGAAAACAAACATCGGCCATATCTATCTGTTCCAAATATAAACTCTTTGCTAGGAGGACTTAAGGCATTTGATAAATCCTGTGCATAAGGGTCATTTGGCACTATGTACTCTCCAAACAATGCAACTAAAAATAATATGCTAACTATGAATAATAAAATATATAGTTTTATTTTGATTTTATTTTGCTTTAGATTTCTCAAGTTATCTAAAATACATTCCAAGAAGTTATTTCTTTTTATATTTTGTTTACCCATTGATCTTTCCATAGTATCACCATATATCCTTACCTATTCTAATTCTTGGATCTAAGTAATTATATAATATATCTGTTATAAGATTTATTACTACGAAAATTACTGCCATCCATATTACATATGCTTGTATAATTGGATAATCCATCATCTTAATTGCATCTACTGCCAATTTTCCTACACCATCCCACATGAAGATGGACTCAACAATAGCAGTTCCTCCTAAAAGCGAGCCAATAGATAACCCCAGCAATGTTACTACTGTTAATAGTGCAACCTTTAAAATATTCACATAAAGTATACGTTGTTCTTTTATCCCTCTAGATCTTAATCCTAGAACATATTCCTTATTTAATTCTTCTAATACAGTTGCTCTAATTTGTCTTGTATATTTTGCTGACATGGAAATTGCTAAAGTTAATGTTGGCAAAACTAAACTTTTCAAACCATTGTTCCCCATTACTGGAAGTAAATCTAATTTTAAAGAGAATACATAAATTAATATTAAAGAAAGAAAAAATCCTGGAAGTGAATTTCCAATAAAGCTGAAAAATCTTATTATATAGTCTGTAAATTTATTTTGTTTTACTGCTGACAATATTCCAAGAGGCACGGACACAACAAATGTTACTAAAATAGAACTTATTGTAAGTACTATTGTATTTGGCAATCTTTTCATAAACTCTGTAAATACAGGCTTCTTCATTACATAAGACATGCCCATATCACCTTTAAGTATATTTCCTAACCAAGTTGCATATTGAACTAAAAATGGTTTATCTAATCCTAGCTCTTTTCTCATTTCTTCTTTTACTTCTTGTGATGCTACATTGCCTGAATTTTGATACAATAAATCTACAACATCAGTTTTTGAACTTTGCATTAAAGCAAATGATAATAATGTAATTCCTATTAATATTGGTATAAGTTGAAGAAGTCTTCTGATAATATATTTTCTAATATATACCACCCCCAAATTATTTTGCTACTACCATAAATAGTGGTCTTGATTTATTTTCTACTTTTTCTTTTTCGTCCCAAACATATCTTCCCATATCTTCTTCCACTTTTATAACATTGTATCCACATTCTTTAAGTGCATTTACATCCCAAGCTGGTCTAATCTCTTTTGATAAAACTAATTTCTTTGCTATTAGTTCTAACTCCAAAATTTCTTTACTTTTAGTTTCTTTATAATAGTTTTTTAGTACTTCTTTGTTTTCCATACTTTCATTGAATAAAGCTTCTGCATTTTTCATATCTTCATTAACTCTTTCATTTTGATCTTCATCAAACAAATGCAAATACCAATTAGCATCAAAATATACAACATGACCATCATCATCTAATAACCTCTTCCACTCTTTTAGAGCCTCCTTTGGATATTCCAAATTCCAAAGAACATTTCTAGAAATTATAAAATCAAAACTTTTATCTTCAAATGGTAGATTTATACCGTCCACTTGCACAAAATTTATACTCACATCATATTGCTTAGCATTTTCTTTTGCTTTTTCTATCATCTCGCTACTTACATCTACTGCAGTAACTTCATGACCAACTAAAGACATTAATATGGAAAAGAATCCTGGACCTACCCCCACATCAAGAACTTTTAGTTTTTCTTTCTTAGGTGCATTGCTTAAAAGAATTTTTAACCAAGCATCTCTTTTGAAATTATTTAACTCCTCTATATTACTTTGTGAATATGATGGTGCTCTGTAATTCCAGTATTTTTGTAATCCCCTTACAATTTCATCCACCTTACATTCTTGATTTAACATAAAATCCCCCTTATTGTTTAATATTCATATTTATCCCCCTATTTTTACACAAAAAACTCTATCACCATATAGATATCTTTTATTTATACCTTCATGGTAATAGAGTTTGGGCTCTCATTTTCTATTTCAATAGAATTTTTCTTCATTATATATTAATATTTAATCGCTATATAGTAATATAGTAATTATTTTTACAATATACGTCAACATAAAATTTTATTTCAATATTTAGCTATGTTTTAAATTAATGTCGAAAATGATACAATTAAAATAAATACGCAATTGTCATATAATGCGAAATAAATATACTTTTGATATTATATATATAAATAGGAATTTGTTTATATTATAACTTGAAGGAGATATGATTTGAATAAAGTACAGAAAACTGCTTATGAATTAATACAAGCAGATGCAAGGTTTTTATATACATTAACTGATATTTTAAAAAATGCTCAAAATATTAGTAGCAATTATATTTGTATGAGCCTACCTTATATCGGACTTTTTACAGACGGTGCAGAGCAGTGGTGTAAAAAAGTTGGATTAAATTCCCCTCACTTTAATCCAACTGAGAAAGTATTTTATACGCAATTAAGACAGGGACACAAGCTTTTTGAAAAAAGTTATGAAGATTATGCTACTCTGCTTTTTGAAAAGTTCACAGAAAGCGAAAATTACTTTTATAGCATACGTAGCTTACGTGAAAAGATCTTTGGATATAACAATGTAGGTACTGACTTGTGTAATGGTGAGTTTTGCGGTAATACAATTTTGTGTTCAATGTATACTCCCATAAGCCCATTAGGTAACGCAGGTGTTGAGACTTGGATAAGAGATATGGGTATAGTTGCTGGAAAGTTAGCAAATTATTTAGGTTGTAAGGAGTTTCCGATATTTAGATATAATGATAATCTTATTGTTAAATATAAAGATTACCATTTTTATAGAAATTCACCACTGAAGATGAGTGACGAGTTTGGCTTTCTGCTTTTTTCTATACTTTGTAGTATTAATTATGCAATAGAGTTTATTGAAAATTATTTTATAGATGAGATTCCTCAAAAATTTAAATTTGCATATTTACAGTATTACTATCTTTGTGATTTTATCAAAGAGGTTAACACTCAAAAGAATACTAATTTTTATATAGATGACTGTTTATGTGATAGAAATTTTCGTAACTGTCTTGCTCATTATGGTTTGGGGCAGTACATAAGTGAGACTGAAATTATTTCAGACGATATACTAAAAGGATTAACCAATAAAGCCTTTGGAAAAGACTATCTAACTGCAAAAGTGGAGCTCTATGAAATTTTAAGAAGTTTAACTAAGCAAATAAGACAAATGATTTTGAAATAATATCGGTTATTAGTCTATAGTTTAAATGTAATAATCAACTCAACAAATTCCAATTTGTAGAGTAGATTTGGTTGACAATATTAATATAATGCTAACTTGAAAGCAGGAGTTGATACTCCTGCTTTTTGTTGTTAAAATAATTTGTAAAATCAGTATCGGTTTAACACATATCCTAATATTTAAATTTCAAGCTAGAACTCTAGATATTTCTTTATTTTTAAGTAATAACTTAATCAGTATTGGTATAAATACTAATTGAATTATCATTCCTGGTATAGCAGTAGATAATCCACCTACAACATAAGCTATTGGATTTACTTGAGGAGCTAAAGTTAATGAAACAATAAATGCTCCAACTATGGCTAATAATCTTCCTGCCACCATAGCTGAAATAAGAGATAAATATATTTTCTTAGTTTTATCAAATATTAATCCAGTAAATAATCCATATCCACAAAGTTCAAAAGCCATAATAGGCATTACAGGAATTAATGGTGGCATACCAGTTAATAAACCACTTATAATAGGTGTGACTACTCCAACAGCAGCCCCATACATAGGACCTAAGAAATATCCTGCAATTAAAACAGGTATATGCATTGGTAGGAAAATAGATCCTCCCATATTAAACATATGAAATGCCATAGGTAAAACAACTCCACATGCTATAAAAAATCCTGATAGAACCAACTTCTTAGTTTTCATAATATAAATCCTCCCAGTTACTAACTATAATATTAAAATTACTAAACATTAATTTTTTTGTATTACAACATAGTACACTTCATCGTTTTCAAATGCATCAATTACATTTAGCCCAATATTTATAAATATATCTCTTTGTTCATTAACTTCCATTAGTAGTGAATCACTTACTCTCTCGTCAGTACGCTTGTGCATATTATTTAAAAATTCTCTACTACTAGAATGGGCAATCATTAAAATTCCATTGTCTTTCAAATTATGTTCTACAAGATTTACAATTGTTCTAGTTTTATTTTCCAAATGAGGATACATGGAGTAGAGAATTATCTTATCATACTTGTCCAACAAATTATCATTTTCAACATCACATAATTCAAATTGCACATTACTTATATGTTTAAACTTGTCCCTAGCAATGTCTAACATCCCCTTAGAAATATCAACTCCTTTGATTAACCCCTTAGGTGATAAGTTAATTAAAAATGGTATTAAAACTCCTGTTCCTGTACCTATATCTAAAATAGTGTCATCTTCTTTAAGGTTTAATTTACTTAGTAAATAATTGATTTTACCCTCATTAACCTCGATTATATTGTCCCAATCTTTTGCTATAGAATTAAAAAAATCTACTTGACTCATATCCCCCTCCTATTTTTTTACAAAAAAAGACCACAAAGGTTAAAACCTTCATGGTCTCATTATGTATATTTCATTAATAAAATTATATCAGTTTTGGTATTTTTTATCAACGAAGAAAGATATATTAATCACCATTAATTATAAATACATCGAAATTAAATACTTCTATCTCATTAAAATCTACTGTTAATTCATATATCCCATCTTCATCAACTGGATTAATTATAATAGAATTGTCTTTAGGCTTCTCAGTCTTATTGTATACGTACTTTTCATTGGAATTATTTTTTAACATTACTGTGATTGGTGCTTCTGATTCTGTAGATATTTTTAGAGATTGTCCCTTTTTTAAATCAATATTAAAGGCATTTTTAGTACCATTACTTAAGCAACTTTTAGCCTCTTCTTGTAAAACATTTATAGAGTTTGCTCCTTTTTTGCCTGATTCTTTTAAATTAACTTTAACTTCTAAAATCTTACTTTCTTTTTCAGCAACCACATTAGTTTCGGAATTTTTAACCTGTGAATTATTTTCTGTTTTATTTTGTGTGCTACATCCTGTAGTAGTGAAAATCATTGCTGCTACTATAATTCCCGTTATAATCCCTCTCATAAGTATGTCTCCTTATCTTCATTATTAATTCGTATTTTTATACTACTGTAATCTTTTATTTAAATTATAAATCTATTAAATTTGTAAATTAACCCCTTTTGCTAATTTCATTTGTTATTAATAATTTAAAAACATCCCTGACTT
>JAUMTV010000308.1 GCA_030531025.1 Turicibacter sp. | reverse complement strand
GTCAGATGATTATCAAGAGACGTTAGACTTAGTACAAAAAGATTTATTATATGGTGAAGGCCGCTTTTATGAAAATCAATTGCTTCCATCTAGTTCAAATCTCTTCTTTGGATTAGGAGAGCTTAGCATTGAATCAGTAGAGCAAACTGGCAATGTTTTATCAATTCACGGTAATGGCTTCTCTTCAGAAAGTCGTGTTTATTTAGATGGAGAGGCTTTGAGTACAACCTTTGTATCACCACAACTATTGCAAGTAGTGGCACCAAGCCAAACGTATCAAACTATTGAAATCAAACAACATAGTGGTCTTGATCAAGCGATTGGGCAAGGGGTTCAGATAAAAGTTTCGCAATTAAACAATATACAATCTGTAAAATAAATTATATTTCAGGTTAGAGTGATAAAGCATTAAGCGCTTATCAGGACTAAATAGTTACATGTTTTGAGTATAACAGTAGTTGTCCCATCTATTCACCAATACATCGTTCAGATACTGACATCTATTTTTGAAGAAAAAATTTATTAAGGTGGTCATGGATTTAGAGTATACCAATGTGCACAATGGATAATTGTTAAAAATCTAGAGCTAATGAATGAGCAGTATACATGTATTGTTGATATATAAGTCCCGATAAGTTTTTCATATCACAAAAATTTTTAATGCCCTAGTAGCGGAGGATTAGATTTCTTTCAGAAATCACTAGGTCACTCAAGCCCTACTAGTGGAGGATACATTCTGTTGGAAATGGTAGGTGACTCAGCCCTAGCAGTTGTGGATACATTTTCTTTGAAAATGCCAGGGACAATGTCAATAACTTAACAGACTATCAAAAAAATCATCAACGTAAAAAGTTGATGATTTTTTTGAAGTTAATCGTGATTTCAGTTAAATGGTCATTTTTGAATGCTGGAGTTATCGTCTGTATAAAAAGGTATTTAGCCAGTATTTAAAACATATTTAATCATTTAATTATAGTAAATAGTGAGGTAATCTTTGAAATTTTAATGTTTTTCGGGAGAAATATACTACTTAGGAGGAAATCTACCATTTTCAAAAAATTCATGTGAGTAAAGAGAGATATTTTTATTGATAACTCAACTTTCTCAGTTGAAAAATACTCAGTTCTCCCTAATCTTCTAAGGGAGTATAACTATTGAGTATTTATCTTGAAAATTTATTCTTATTGCTCGATGACATAAAAAAGACATCTTTCTGGAAATACTAAGGATAACCAACCAATCAGAAAGGATGTCATCATTATGTTACCACCATTTAAAGAATTTATGCTTTTACCA
>JAUMTV010000038.1:21778-26784 GCA_030531025.1 Turicibacter sp. | reverse complement strand
TAGAAGATGAAATAGAAATAATAAGTGAAAGATTAGTTGAAGGAAATGATGATTTTGGATATATATTATATAACTATAAAAGAAATGGTAAGAGTTTAACTTCGCTCAAAATCATAGATATTAAAAATGAAAAAGTATATTCATATAAGTCTGAAGGAGATGATACTAAATTTATTGTAGATGTTGTTTATGATAAAAATACAGAAAAACTTTATGGAATAAATCAAGAGGGAATTGTCTATGAAGTTGAATTAGAAAGTAATAGTATAGTGCTTAATGAAAAAGAAAAATTAAATCTTGGAGGAATAGCATTATGGAATGAAGAACAAGTATCTATAAATAAAGATGGAGATATCGTTATTTTTTATGCTTTTATAAGTGACACTTATACTAGTAATCATACTCCAATTTATCAAGAAAAGTATATGGGCAATACTAACGAAGGCAATGAATTACTTATAAAGTATAATCTATCTACTAATGAAGTTCAAAGGGTTATGCAAGGTGAAAATATGGACTTTCAAGTTGTTTCTTTTTGGGAAAATTCTAACTTGTTCTTATTAAAAAAAGATAAAAAAGATGGAAAGGAAGAAGAATATTATATAGGAGAGTTAAAAGAGGATAAAATAGATATATATCACAAGATAAATATTATGAATAGCAATGATAAACATATAGTTTGTTATAATAGTATCATAAATGAAGATAATACAGAAATTTTATTGCAATTTAGGAAGTTTGATTTATATAGTGATGACTATAATGATTTTGAAAATGAAATTATTAAAATAAACATTGAAAGGTAAATATTATAGAGAATATGAGAAAAATACTTATAGTAGAAGATGAGATTTCAATAAATGATATATTAACTACTTCACTTAAAAGGGAAGGATATGATGTTATATCAGCATTTTCAGCAAAGGAAGCTGAAAGGATATTTAATGGGTTTAATCCTGATTTAGTTTTGTTAGATTTAATGCTTCCAGATGGAAAAGGTGAAGAACTTTGTAAAGTAATGTACAAGAAGGCTTGTGTAATAATGATTACAGCCAAAAGTAATATATTAGACAAGCTTAATGGCATGGAGATAGGTGCTGATGATTATATAACAAAACCTTTTGATATAAGAGAAGTAAAAATGCGTGTAAAGGTAGTCTTAAGGAGATTAGAAGTACAAGAAAATACTATAATTATAAGAAAAGAAATTGAAAAAGGATTATTTATAGATATTGAAAAAAGGGAAGTAAAAAAAGATGGAGAAATAATTAAGTTAAGTAAAAAGGAATTTGATATTCTCTATATTCTTTATAGAAATAAAGAAATTGTTTTTTCAAGGGAGCAGTTACTAAACAAAATTTGGGGAATAGATTACCATGGAGATGATAGAACCGTTGATGTTCATATAAGAAGGCTTAGAGAAAAGCTTGGAGAAGAAAAGGGAAAATCTATTATTAAAACAGTATTTGGTGTGGGATATGTAATGAGGTAATTATGAGAATAACTTTAAAGGGAAAAATTTCAGCAGCGTTATTGGTGGGACTAATAACAATAATAACTATTTCATATTTTGTTATTAATATGGTTTTAAATAAGAATCTAGAAGAGTATATAAAAAGTGATATGAAAGGAATAATTACTTATTCTAAAGAAAGCTGCTCTTCATTAATTCAATTAGAAAACACTAATAATACTTGGATTACATTAAATAAGATAAGCTCATTATTTAATGTTTATATTAACTGGAAGGGAGAAAATGTAGGACAAGTAGTATATGAAGATGATATTAATGAATATAAAGATTTAGAGAATGATACTAAGTCTTTATTAAAGTTAAGTAATAACAATGAGTTTTTTTATGCTACATTATATTATCCTCTTTATGTTAATTCTCAGTATGAGTGGAATTTAATTATTCAAAAGGATTATTCAGATATTTTTTCATCAAATAAAAGTGTGCTAAATGTGGTATTAGCTTCAGAAATGATAATGATTGCTATATTATTTATTGTAATATACTTAATAACAAATAAGTCAACTAAACCATTAAGAAAATTGACAAGAGCAATGGAGTCTCTAGGTATGGGACAAGAAATAGAAGATCTACCTATAGAAACAAAGGATGATATTAGTATAATCACCGAAGGATTTAATGATATGAAAAATAATATAGCAGAAATGCAAAATAATACTAAGGAATTGTTTAATAATGCAACTCATGAACTTAAAACACCATTAACTGCTATAAGAGGATATTCTCAAATGTTACAAGATGAAGACTTTGAAGATGAATTTGTACTCAGAGCAGTAGAAAGAATTGAAGAAGAAAGTATAAAGATGAATAAGCTTGTGGAAAAGTTACTTATGATTTCAAGAGAAGAAGTATTAGTACAAGTATATCCTGAGGAAATAAATATTAATAAAATGACAAAGAGAATTATTGATGCTTTTCATAATCAAATTCAGAATAAGGGGATAAATATTCAGTTAGAAGAAAATGACGAAGTTAAGGTAAAGGCTATTAAAGAAGATATGGAAAGTATATTAACTAATTTAATAGAGAATAGCCTAAAGTATTCTACAACAAAGAATATTAACATTGAATTAGGTAAAAGTGATAAAAAGAGTTATTTCAAGTTGTATAATGGAATCGGAGATATTAATGAGGATATTAAATATAAGTTATTAGAGCCATTTATAAAAGGAAGAACTAATGATAGTGAGATTTCAAGTTCAGGATTAGGATTATATATTTGTAAGAGATTGTGTGAAAAAAATGACTTAAAAATAGATTATTATATAGAAAATGGTTTTATTAAATTTATTATTACTATAAATTAAAATAAATATTAAAGTATCAAAATAATATAAGAAGAGTAGTAAGGTTCTAGTGGATTACTACTCTCTTTAATATTAGTAAAATTTATAATTTTATTTTTTACTTGATGATTTTTTAGTTCTAAACATTAAGTGTTTTAATGCATCCCAGTTAAATGGTATTAGAGGGTAAAGATAACTTTCACCAGTAAGTGTTTTTGTTGAAGCCACAACTGCAATACTTAAAATTATACCAATAACAAATCCCCAAGTGCCAAAAAGTCCAGTAGTGACAAGTAATAGTAGTCTGATAAATTTTAATGCAAATGTAAGCTCTACACTAGGTTGAACAAAGCTTGAAAGTGCAACAATTGCCATATATAAGATGCTTTGAGGAATAAACCAACCTGATTGAACAGCATAATCACCTAATATTAAACCACCTATAATTGATAAAGATGTTCCAAAGACATTAGGTGTGTTTAATGAGGCTAATTTAAGGCCATCAATAGCAAATTCACCAATAATAAACTGCAAAAATAATGGTATTGCATATTGATCCTTTGGTAATAAGAAACTAAGTGGACCAACAAGCCAATTTGGATTATCAGTGAGTAATACATATACAGGTGTTAAAAATAAATTTACTAAAAGTACTATAGCTCTAATTAATTTTTGGTAGTTACCAGTAAAGACTGGCATATAATAATCATCAATAGATTGAATAAAATCAAAAATATTTGAAGGAAAAATTAAAGCTGATGGCATATTATCTATTAATATAACAACGCTACCTTCAATTATTTGTGCTGCAGCAACATCAGGTCTTTCAGTAAATCTTACTTTAGGTAATGGATTAAGCCAGCTTGATGAATTTAATAATTCAATTAAACTTTGATCTCCTAAAGTTAGTGACTTTACTTTTAAGTTATCAATCATATCTCTAATTTTACTTAGGGTATCTTCCTTGACAGTTCCAGCTAAGAACCCAATTGCAATATCAGTTTTTGAAATACTTCCTATATTGTGCATTTCAAAAGTAAGATGAGGGTCACGAATTCTTCTTCTAATTAAAGCAGTATTGAAAACAATAGTTTCAACAAAGCCATCATGGGAGCCTCTAAGAACTTTTTCTTTTTCAGGTTCTTCAACTCCTCTAGCAGGATATGTTCTATAGTCTAATAGTACTGCTTCATTAAAGTTTTCACATAACATAGCAGTTTGGCCACAGAGCACAGCAGTAATTATGTTGCCAACATCATTGTCAGTAGAAGCTTCAATTGAAGATAATGCCTTTTCTACTAAATCTTTTGCTGTTTTTATACTATTAAAATCCTTTTCGCTTAAATTGTAAATATCCCTACGAACATATTCCATGTTAGTATCTTTTACGAATCCATCAAGAAAATAAAAGTAATATTTATGATTATGAATTTCTATGATTCTTTCAATTACATCAAAGCTTTTACCTAAATTTAATTCCTCTCGTAGTTTTTCAACATTAACATTAATATCATTAGTTAATTTCATAGTTTTCTCCTTTGAATAACAATTATACTATCTATATGTTTTGCTATTTTTTATCTAATATGCAAAATTTGAATAAGAAAAAAAAGGGGGGTGATGTTTTGATATATGTATGGATACAATTGCCTTAAAATGCAAAATAGTTATAAAATATATTTAAAATTTTATAATTAATAGGGGGCAATTATTATGAACAATCAAATTAGGTTTAAAAAATTAATTCAAACTGCTTTACTTGCAGCATTATGCTTTGTATCTTTTACTTACTTACAAATTAAAATTCCAGTACCAGGTGGAGATGCAACTTCACTTCATATTGGTAATGCATTTTGTGTTTTGGCTGCTTTATTACTTGGAGGATGGTATGGAGGATTAGCAGGGGCAATAGGAATGACAATTGCAGATTTAATTGATCCTGTATATATACTAGTAGCACCTAAGACATTTATTTTAAAATTATGCATAGGTTTAATAACAGGATTCATTGCACATAAAATAGCAAAAATAGGAGAAAGTAATGATAGTAAATATATTTTTAAATGGAGTTTAATAGCATCAATTGCTGGACTTGCTTTTAATGTAATTGCTGATCCTATAGTTGGATTCTTTTATAAGCAGTATATACTTGGACAACCTCAAGATGCAGCTATGATTTTAGCTAA
>JAUMTV010000038.1:13124-21678 GCA_030531025.1 Turicibacter sp. | reverse complement strand
ATCAGGCTTATTAAAAATAACATCATCTTTAATGTCAGTAGAAAAATGAATGTAATAGCAAGATGTATTTTTAAGATTATTTGAATGTGGATAATGGTGCTTATAAGCTGGTAAAAACATAATATTACCTTCACGACTTTCAATTAGTTCATTTTCAACAATTACATTAAAACCTCAACTTAAAACGTAAACTAAATCGTGAAAAGGCAAAGTTCTATCAGGATGAGCGATAGTATTATTAAATATTAATTTACTGCACATATCAACTTTTCTAAAACAGTTTGAATTCAAATTTGTATATAACATGTGCATTATTTTACATGAGCTTCTCATTAAAGTCAATGGAGTTAATAAGTGGAATAAAGCTATAATTAAATTGTAATAAAGGTAATAAAAATGGTGAGAATATGGAGGTTAAAATTATGAGTAATACAATTATTAATGAATTGGCAAGCAATATAAAATTTAATAATGTAAACATAACAGATAGGTTTTTTGGATATTATCAAAAATTGATAATTAATGAGGTAATACCGTATCAATGGAAGGTATTAAATGATGAATTAGAAGGTGTAGAAAAAAGCTCTGCAATAAAAAATTTTAAAATAGCAGCAAAAGAAATGGAAGGAAATTTTTATGGATTTATCTTTCAAGATAGTGATGTTTATAAATGGTTAGAAGCAGTTGCATATAGTTTGCACTTAAAAGAAAATAAAGAGTTAGAAAGATGTGCAGATGAAGTAATAGATTTAATAGGAAGAGCACAACAAGAGGATGGATATCTTCATACTTATTTTATAATAGAAAGGCCAGATATGAAGTTTAAAGATCTTTGGGAATGTCATGAATTATATTGTGCAGGACATTTTTTTGAAGCAGCTACAGCTTATTATAATGCAACTGGAAAAGAAAAAGTTATTGAAATAGCTAAGAAGTTAGCTGATTGCATATATAATAATTTTGGAAGTGAAGAAGGAAAAATAAAAGGATATGATGGCCATGAAGAAGTTGAATTAGGACTTATGTCATTATACAGTGTAACAAAGGAAAAGAAATATCTAGATTTAGCTAAATTCTTTATTGATGAAAGAGGACAATCACCACATTTCTTTGAGCTTGAATGGGAAGCAAGAGGAAAAACTAGTTACTGGAATGGATGGAATGCTTGTGAGTCACCAAATGCCTCAAAAGATTTTATTTCTTGTATAGGTGCAGAATACAATCAAACTCATAAGCCAGTAAGAGAACAAGATGAAGCAGTTGGACATGCTGTTCGAGTTGTATATATGTTATGTGGAATGATTGATGTCGCTAGAGAGTCGAAAGATAATAGTTTATTAGAGGCTTGTCAAAAGTTATGGAATAATATAGTGAACAAAAAAATGTATATAACAGGAGCAATAGGGTCTACACATGTTGGAGAAGCATTTACAGGAAATTATGATTTACCGAATGATTCTTTATATGGAGAAACTTGTGCTTCAATAGGACTTGCTATGGCTGCTAAGAGAATGTTAAATACAGAGATAAATTCAAAGTATAGTGATGTAATAGAAAAAGAAATATATAATGGAATAATTTCAGGAATAGCAATGGATGGAAAGTCTTTCTTTTATGTAAATCCATTAGAAGTATATCCTAAAAATCATACTAATCCAGTTTTAGAACAAGTAAAAGTAGAAAGACAAAAATGGTATCCTTGTGCATGTTGTCCACCAAATGTAGCTAGATTTTTATTAAACATAGGAGATTATATATATTCTTCTAATAATGATACAGTATATATTCATCAATATATTGCAAATAATTCAAGGATTAATATAGGTGAATCTTTTGTAGATATAGAAATGAAATGTAATTTATTAAGGTCTCAGGATATAGAAATCAAAATAAGTGGTAGTCATTTGGAGAATAAAAATGTAGCATTAAGAGTACCTAATTGGAGCTCTGGATATTCAGTAAAAATCTTTAATAATGAAGCAGATTATGAAATTATTAATGGATATATATATTTAAGGAATATAACTAAAAATGATATTTCTATATATTTAAGTTTTAATTCTGAATTAAAAGTTATAAAAGCTAATAAAAGAGTAAGATATGATGCAGGAAAAGTTGCTATAACATATGGACCATTAGTATATGCAGCAGAAGAAATAGATAATGGAGATATGCTATATAATTTGTTAATTAAGGATTCAAGTAATTTTAAAAGAGAATCATTTATTCATAATGATTTAGAATTATTTAAAATAATAGTTGATGGATATAGAGAAATAGATAATGATGATAGCTTATATCATGAGAACAATATTACGTTAGAAAATGAAAAAATAACATTAGTTCCATATCATTATTGGGGGAATAGAGGAATTGGAGAAATGCAAGTTTGGTTTAGAATAAAATAATAATAGAATTATAGATTGCCATCTAGATAAGGAGTAAATTTTTCTAGATGGTTTTTATTATAAAAAAAATAGTATAAGAAAATACATGGAGTTTAATTTAGATTTGTAATAATATATAACTTGGTAAAAAAATATATATAGAATTTTATGGAAAGAAATTTAGTTGTAAAAAGATAAAACTTATTAAGTTAAAATTATAATTATAAAGAGGAAAAGGGTATGGAGAAGAGTGAGGTAAAAGACTTAACACAAGGTAATGTATTCAAGCTAATTTTAGGGTTTTCAATTCCACTATTATTTGGAATGCTATTTCAACAGTTCTATAGTATGGTAGATACAATTATTGTTGGTAAGTACTTAGGGGTTACTGCTTTGGCAGAAGTAGGATCAACTGGATCAATAAGCTTTATGATAATTGGTTTCTGTATGGGAGTTTGCAATGGATTTGCAATACCTGTAGCACAAAAATTTGGAGCGCGTAATTATAAACTTTTACGTAAATATGTTTTTAATAGTGCAATATTATCAGCCATATTTTCAGTTGCTATGACTATAATAGTATGTTTGCTTTGTAGAAATATTCTAGAGTGGATGAATACACCTGATGATATAATGGAAGGTGCATATAGTTATATATTTGTTATATTTTTGGGAATACCAGTTACTTATTTATATAATTTATTAGCTGGAATAATACGTTCATTTGGAGATAGTAAAACACCACTTATATTTTTAATTATGTCATCAATAATTAATATTGTTTTAGATTTAGCATTTATAATTATTTTTAACATGGGAGTAGCTGGAGCAGCTTGGGCAACTGTTATATCACAAGCTGTATCAGGTATATGTTGTTTGATATTTATGAAAAAAAGATATAGTATTCTTAAGTTTGAAAATGATGAACTTAAGGTTAATGGACATTGCATGAGAAGATTATGTTATATGGGAATACCTATGGGGCTACAGTACTCTATAACAGCAATAGGAAGTGTAATACTTCAAGCAGCAGTAAATGGATTAGGTTCACTAGTTGTTGCAACAGTAACTGCAGGAAGTAAGATTTCTATGTTTTTAAGTTGTCCATTTGATGCATTAGGATCTACAATGGCTACATATGCAGGTCAAAATGTTGGAGCCAAAAAGCTAGAGCGTGTAAGTGAAGGGATAAAAAGTAGTCTAAAAATAGGTTCTATATATTCAATAATTGCTTTTATAATATCTATTTTATTTGGAAAAACTATAGCATTACTTTTTGTCAATGGAAGTGAAGTAGAATTACTTTCAATGGTAAAGAAGTATTTAATAATAACAGCAGCTTTTTATATTTCATTATGTTTTGTAAATGTAGTACGTTTTACTATTCAAGGAATGGGATATTCAACATTTGCAATATGTGCTGGAGTGTGTGAAATGGTAGCTAGAACAATATGTGGATTTATTTTAGTTCCTATATTTGGGTTTACTGCAGTATGTTTAGCAAGTCCTATTGCATGGATATGTGCAGATGCATTTTTGATACCTGGATATATAAGTGTATTAAACAAGATGAAAAAGGAATTTAAAATTTCAAGTAAGGAAAGTATAGAGATTACTAAAGAAATTGAAAATACTGCAACTTAAATATAATATTTTATGAATTATAAAAATACGTTGAAATGTAATAAAATTTATTAGTATTTTAGCGTATTTTTTATATGGTAGTTTTGATAAATTTCTTTTAATATACTACTATAAACTTAAAATAAGTTATATTATAATAATAATTATATGTATAAATTTAGATGTATATAGAGGTGAAGGATAAGAATGGCTACGTTAAAAGAAATTGCGGATAAAGTAGGGGTATCTTTAGCAACCGTTTCTAGGGTTTTAAATAATGATAGTGGAATTTTAGTAGCAGATGAAACTAAAGAGCAAATATTCAAGGTAGCAGATGAGTTAAATTATAAAACAGCAAAGCAGAGAAAAAATAAAAATACAGCTAAAAGAATTGCTACTATAGGGATTGTAGAGATGTATGATGTAGTCAAACAATTACAAGACCCTTATTATTTGCTTTTAAGAAATATAGTAGAAAAAAAAGCTTTTGAAAATGATATAAAGTTAGTTAGACTTTTTAAAAAGGATAATGATTATGAAGTTCTTGAAGATGTAGAATTACAAGGTATTATTGCTATAGGAAAGTTTACTTCAGAAGAAGTAGAAAAATTATCAGATAGAACAGAAAATATAGTGTTTATAGATTCTGCACCAAACGATGAATTGTATGATAGTGTAAAAGTTAATTATAAGCTAGGGGTAAAACAAGGATTAGAATATTTTATTAAACTTGGGCATAAAGATATTGGTTTTATCGGAGAAAAATATACATTAGGGGATAATAAACTTCCAAGCTTTGATGATAGATTAAAGTATTTCTATGAATATATGAATGGTAATAATTTATTAAAAGAGGAATATATAATAAATAGTGATATGACAGCAGAAGGAGGATATAGAGCTATAATAAATTATATTGATAGTAAAAAAGAGATGCCAACAGCATTTTTTACAGCTAATGATGCTATTGCAAGTGGTGTAATTAAAGGGTTATATGAAAGAAACATAAAGGTTCCTAAGGATATAAGTATAATAGGATTTAATGATACAATAATATCTCAATATACAAACCCACCATTAACAGCTATAAGGGTACATATAGAGTATTTAGGAGAAGTTGCTGTAAATCTTATGCTTGAAAAATTAAAGGGAAGAAATTATGCGAAAAAAGTTATAATACCTAGCGAATTTATATTGAGAGATAGTGTAAGAAAAATATAATATAAAGCCTTAATAAAGGGAGTACTTTTAAGAAATTAAAGTATTCTCTTTAAATTTTTTTACTAGTAAATTTGCAAGTAAAATATAAATAAGATATTATATATATTAAAAACAAAGATCAAATATAGGGGAGAAAGAATATGAATGAGAAAAGTAATAAGTTTATTTACAATTATGGTTGTAATAAAAAAATAGTAGAAGATATAAGAGAAAAATTGAGAAAAATAAAAGAAGCAGGATATTTTGCAGGAAAAAATAGTGCAAATATATATTACGAGAAATATAGTATAGAAAATGAAAAAGGAAGAATAGTAATATTACATGGATTTTCAGAATGTATAGATAAGTTTACGGAGATGATTTATTACTTTACAGAAATGGGATATTCAGTTTATGCAATTGAGCATAGGGGGCATGGAAGATCGGGTTCTTTAAGCAATATTCATAAAAGCCAAGTTAATATAGATAAATTCATATATTATGTAGAGGATTTAAAAATATTTTTAGATAGAATAGTAGCTAAAAAAGATAGTGATTTATACCTATATGCACATTCTATGGGAGGAGCTATAGGAACTATGTTTTTAGAAGAATATAGTGGATATTTTAAAAAGGCTATTTTAAGTGCACCTATGATGGAAATAAAAACAGGAGATTTTCCCAAGTGGGTTTCTTATATAATAAGTAGTGTATATATAGCTGTTGGAAATGGAAATAATTATTTATTTGGACAAGGTCCTTTTGATGGAAAATATGATTTAGAAGGTGCTGGTACAAGTAATAAGTATAGATATGAAAATCATTTGGAAGAACTAAAAAGTAATGAAGAAATACAGAGATCAGGTGGATCATTTAAATGGATATTTCAATCCTTAAAAGCTAGTGACAAAATAATAAAAAAGGAAAATGTTCAAAAAATAAATATACCTATATTACTATTTCAAGCTGGAAAGGATACATTTGTAAAAGATAGAGGACAAAATAAATTTTGTGAAAGAGCTAGGAACTGTAAAAAAGTAAGATTTGAAAATGCTAAACATGAGATATTTGGTGAAAATGATGAAATATTATTAGAGTATCTAAAAATAATAAAAGAGTTTTTAAAATAAATTTTACTAAAAATATTGAAATTTTTACTGTAAATATATTATAATGTTTATAAGAAAACGTTATCTAAAAATATTATAGTAAGAGGAGTTAGTAGAGTTATGGGAATTTTAATCAATAAATCAGAAAATATATTTAGCCTTCAAAGTAAAAATATTTCATATGTATTTGGGGTAGATAGTGAAGGATTATTAAGAAATTTATATTGGGGAAGTAAAATTGAAAATGTTGAAGATTTTGATATGCCTATATTGAATGAAGTATCGACAAATGATCCAGTGTATGAAATCACTAGGGAGGAGTATCCTGTATACGGTAGTTTAAGATATAAAGAGCATTGTTTGAAAGTTACATTTTCAGATAGAAGTAGAGAATTAGTTTATGAATATATGGGGTATGATATTAATGGTGATGAATTAACAATAAAGTTAAAAGATTCTTACTATGATTTTAATATTAATCTTCACTATAAAGTTTATGAACAGTATGATTTAATAGAAAGATATGTAACTATTAAAAATAATTCTAATGATATTATTGAAATTGAAAAAATACATAGTGGACAATTTCATATTCCTTATGAAGGTCTAAATTTTTCAAATGTTCATGGTCATTGGGGAGCAGAACAACAAAGATTTATTCAAAAAGTTAATTATGGAAAGATTGTTATAGAAAATAGAAGAGGAATATCAACTCATAACCATAATCCTTATTTTATATTAGATAAGGATGCTACTGAAACTACAGGTGAGGTATTCTTTGGAGCTTTAAAGTTAAGTGGAAATTTTAGTGGAATAATAGAGCAAACTCAATATGGTGAAACGTTAGTTCAAATGGGAATAAATTCACATGATTTTCTAATGGAGCTTAAACCAAAAGAGGAGTTTGTTACTCCTGCAATTATAGTAGGATATAGTGATTCAGGTTTTGAAACTATGACTCATAACCTTCATAATTTTGCAAAAGATGATATATTAAGAAAGGGATTAAGACCAGTATTATATAATTCATGGGAAGCAACTGAGTTTAAGGTAAGTTGTGATGAACAAATAAAACTTGCTGAAAAAGCTAAGGAAATAGGGGCTGAATTATTTGTAGTAGATGATGGATGGTTTGGAGAAAGACACGGAATAGATAATGGTTTAGGGGATTGGTATGTAAATAGAGATAAATTCCCTGAGGGATTAGATCCATTAATTAAAAAGGTTAAGGAAATGGATATGATGTTCGGAATATGGGTTGAGCCAGAAATGGTAAATCCGTTATCACAGCTTTATAAGGATAATCCAGATTGGATATATCATTTTGAAACTAGAGAAAGTGATACATCAAGGGGGCAATATGTATTAAATGTAACTAAAAAAGAGGTAAAAGAATTTATTTATAATATGCTAGATAACTTGTTATCAACTTATGATATTGATTATATTAAGTGGGATGCTAATAGACCGATATCACAAACAGCAGTAGAAAAGGATATTTGGTACAAGCATATAGAGGCAGTGTATGATATTGTAAGAGAATTAAAAGTTAAACATCCTAATGTGTTATTTGAAGCCTGTGCATCTGGTGGAGGAAGAATTGATTATGGTATTTTAGGTATATTTGATGATTTTTGGACAAGTGATAATACCGATGCTTATGATAGACTATTTGTTCAAGATAGTTATTCGTATATATACCCAATTAAGGCTATGAGAGCCTGGGTTACAGATTGTCCGAACTTCCTATCAAAAAGGTTTATACCGTTAAGATTTAGGTATCATAGTGCTATGATGGGAACTTTAGGTATTGGGTGCAATATATTAAATTTTAATAAGGATGAAATAGAATTATCACAAGAATTAATAGAAGAATATAAACAAATAAGACATATTATCCAAGAAGGAGATTTCTATAGATTAGAAAATACATCAAAAAATAATTATAGTGTTTATCAATATAATAAAGAAAATGAAAGTTTATTGTTTGTATTCTTACCTCAAAGTGTGATTGGGCATAGAGGTATAACAGTTAAACTTAGAGGGTTAGAATGTGATTCTAAGTATTTAATAAAAATTGATAATAGAGAAATAATTAAAAGTGGAAGTTATCTAATGAATAGAGGGTTAGATATTAAGTTATATGGGGATTACTCTAGTGAGATTATAAAGGTTAATAAAATTTAAATAAATATTATTTTAAAATAGATTATTAAATACCAACGTAGAATTATA
>JAUMTV010000038.1:0-13024 GCA_030531025.1 Turicibacter sp. | reverse complement strand
GGAACTTCATTATATGCTTATTATTCAGTTATGTATATATTATGGGGAATGACTTATACAGTAATGGATATTCCTTATTGGTCAATGTTACCTTCTTTATCTAAAACTAATGAAGAAAGAGCTCAGATGTCAGTTATACCAAGAATATTTGCAAGTTGTGCATGGTTAATAATGGGGGCATTTGGACTTTCAATAGTTAATACCTTAGGAAATGGAAATCAAACTAAGGGATATGGATCCTTTGCAATAATAATAGCAATAATTTTTGCGATAACTTCTATTATAACTGTTGTAAACGTTAAAGATAGTAGTTGTAAGGCAGCAGAGGTAAATGAAAAACCGGAGAAGACAAGTTTAAAGAGAGCGGTTAAAGTTATAAAAGAAAATGATCAACTTATGGTATTTATAGGAGTAGTACTTGCATATAACTTAGTGGCTCAATTATCAGGAGGAATGTCAATTTACTATTTCAAGTATGTTGTTGGAAATGAAAATATGTATCAAGTATTTACAGCATTTGCTGGATTAGCTGAAATAGCAGCACTTATGCTTTTCCCAATGCTTTCAAAAAGAATGAGCAAAAAAGGTGTATTTAGATTAGCTTGTTACTTACCAGCAGTAGGTTTAATAATACTATTATTTGCAGGAATTTTTGTACCAGGAAATGCAGCGCTTATAGCTTTATCAGGAATAATACTTAAGTTAGGTTCAGGATTTACTTTAGGAGCTACAACAGTTATGCTTGCAGATGTTATAGATTATGGTGAAGTAAGATTTGGTTCAAGAAATGAAAGTATAATAGCTTCTTTCCAAACATTGTTAGTTAAAACTGCATCAGCTGTATCAGGGTGGTTAATAGGTGTTGGATTAACAATAGTAGGATATGTTCCAAATATAACACAAACAGCAGGAACAATATTAGGTATGAGAATACTTATGGTAGCGGTGCCTTCAGTAATAACATTATTAGGATTCTTCATTTATGTTAAAGGATATAAGTTACATGGTGAATATCAAGAAAAAATAATGGATGAGTTAAATAAGAAGAGAGAATTTGAATTAGAAGTTGTTTAAATCTTATAAATAATTATTAGCAACGTTTTAATAAATGACAAATTGAAGGTTAAACTCTCAATTTGTCATTTTTATTTAAAAGATATATTAATACAAAAATAAATCTGATATAATATTTTAGTAAAATTTACAGTAAAAAGGAAGAGGTAAAATGTTTTTAGGTGTTGATTATTATCCAGAGCACTGGAATGAAGATATGTTAGAAGAAGATTTAAATAATATTATAGAATTAGGAAGCAATGTAATAAGAATAGGTGAATTTGCATGGCACATGATGGAGAGTAAAGAAGGTAAATTTGATTTTTCATATTTTGATCATGTAATAAATGGAGCTAAGAAAAAAGAATTAAAGGTTATATTTGGTACTCCAACAGCTACAATGCCAGCATGGCTTGCAAAAAAGCATCCAGATGTTTTAGGTGAGTTTGAAGACAATACTAAGAGAGTTTTTGGAGGGAGAAGACAATACTGCTTTAATAGTAAAACATATTATAAATATAGTGAAACAATAATTAGAGAACTTGCAAATCATTTTAAGGAGGAAGAGGCTATAGTAGCATGGCAAATAGATAATGAATTTGGACATGAGGGTAGTGATGTATGTTATTGTAATGAATGTAAGAAAACATTTAGAGAATATTTAAGAAAAACTTATAATAATGATATAGATAAATTAAATGAAATTTGGGGAACTAGGTTTTGGTCTCAAACTTATAACGATTTTGAAGAAATACCAATTCCAGCAAAGACAATAACAACACATAATCCAAGCCTTAGGATGGAATGGGAAAGGTTTAGAAGTTTAAGTGTTGAAAATTATGCAAAGTTTCAAGTTGAAATATTAAAGGAAATATTAGGAGAAGATTCAGTAATAATTCATGATTTTTCTGGAGGATATTTTGACAAAAGCTTTGATTTTTCAAAGGTGGCAAAACATATCGATGTAGTTGCATATAATAATTATCCAGTATGGGGTGGTCAAAAGGAGCCAATTCCTCCACATGAAATTGCTTGTGGGTTAGATTTCATGAGAGGTGCTAAAAGACAAAACTTCTGGATTACAGAAGCTATAATGGGAGCTCAAGGGCATGATGTTATAGGGTATCTTCCAAGACCAAATCAGGCTAAAATGTGGTCATATCAAGCAATGGCTCATGGATGTAATTCTCTTATGTATTTTAGATATAGAGGAGCCACTAAGGGGGCAGAGCAATATTGTTATGGAATAATAGATCAAGATAATAGAAAAAGAAGAAAATTCTACGAAGTTCAAGACTTTTTTAAAGATATGAAAGAAAATGAACATATTATAAATAGTGAAATAAAATCAGAAGTAGCAGTTATTTATGATTATGAATCTATGGCATCCTTTAGAATTCAAAGGCAAAGTTTCTTAATGGATTATAAAAAAGAAGTATATAGATTGTATAGACCTTTTTATGAAAATAACATTAATATAGATGTTATTCCATCATATGTAGAATTTAGTGATTATAAAGTTTTACTTATACCAACTATGATTGTATTTAAGCCTGAAGTTCAAGAAAAAATTAAAGAATTTGTTAAGAATGGTGGTAAAGTAGTATTTAGCTTTAGAACTGCAGTTAAAGATTACTATAATAATTTAACATTAGGAGAATTAAATCCAAGTTTTTATAATGAGTTAATTGGTGGTTTTGTGGAAGAAGTAGAATCTCTTCAAGAAGGTCAAGATGTTAAAGTTAAGGGAAGAGATGAGTTTACGGGTATCGAAGGTAGTGGAACTGTATTTAGGGATATGTTAAAAACTACTACAGCAGAAAGCTTATTCATGTATGATGATGAATTTTTTAATGAATTATCAGCTATAACATTAAATAAGTATGGTGATGGAGAGGTTTATTATATTGGTACTGGTGTAGACAATGATATCATGAATATAATAGCTAAAAAAGTATTATCAGAAGCAAATATAGAAGTAATTGAATCTGAAGATGGTATAGAAGTTGTTAAGAGAAAAGTAAATAATGAAGAATATTATTTTATCATGAATCATACAGCATTAACAAAAGAGTTTAATGGAATTTGTTTAAGTGCTTATGAAAGTAAAATAATTAAGAGATAATTTTATAAAAATAAATATATTTAATATTTTTAGAAGTCAATATGTGTAGCCTTAACCATTCTTTTTGTTTGGATAAGGCTATTTTTTATTGTATACTTTCAATAAATTAAAAAATAAAAGAGATAGATGGTCAAATTTGTTATTGACATGATGAATAATAGCTGTATAATAGTTTGCATAGAAACTAAATAGTTTGTATGCAAACTTAATTAAGGAGAGAGTATAATGGAAAAATCTAAAAATAGCTTATTAGCTGTTAGTAAAAGAGTGTTGTTGCTTGTAGCAGGTTTGGTATGGGGATTTGCAGGATTAAGAGTATTTACATTAGGAAGAGGAGATGTTGTGCTAAATAGAGGCAATGTATTTATAAGTATAGTTTTTTCAATCACTATATTTTATATATTCTTTAATTTTATATTTAAAAAAATACTTATAAAGCATACTAAGAGAATTATAAATAGTAAATTAGAGAAGCAATTTATATTTTCATTTTTTGATATAAAGGGATATATAGTAATGGGATGTATGATGACATTTGGAATAATCATAAGAAATCTCGGTGTATTGGATCATACATTACTAGGAAATTTTTATATGGGATTAGGGGCAGCGTTATTTTTAGCTGGTTTAACATTTTTAATAAGTTCAATAAATTTTGAAGAAACTAAGGTTAAATATAGTATGTAATATTGGAGGTAAATTATATGAAAGGTTATGATTCATTTGAAATAGCTATGCTTATAAAAGAAATATATTCTAATACTATGGGAATAGTTAGTGAGAGTTTAAAGGAAAGTGGATTAACACATCAACAAATAATGATTATTAAATTAATTGCTCATAGAGGACAAGTTACTGTATCTAAGCTGTGTGAGGAAATGTCTTTAGCAAAAGGAACAGTTTCTGGAATAGTTTCAAGAATGGAAAGCATGGGTTATATTAAAAAAATTAAAAATGATGAAGATAAAAGAAATACTTATATTACTTTCTCATATAAGGGAGAAGAGTTTGCTAAAGAATTTAGAAAAACTATAAATGATAGCTTTGATAATATATTTAAAAACTTTACTGAAGATGAAATTATGGAGTTAAAGAAAAATTTAATATATTTAAGAGATAAAATAAAAATGAATTAGATAATTTATTTTAATATTATTGGAGGATGAGGAAAATGAATGGAATGTTAATATTTGCAATAATTACTATAACACTAGCGTTATTATTTTATACAATTGGAGTTTTTGGAGAAAGAAAATCAAAAACTTTAAATAAAAAGCATGTTATAATATTTTGGTTAGGACTATTATGTGATACAACAGGTACATTAACAATGTCTCAAATAGCAAAATCAGGTATAGAATCAATAGGAGCTACAAGTCAAATGATTCATGGAGTAACAGGATTTTTAGCAATTGTTTTAATGCTATTTCATGCTGTATGGGCAACTTGGGTATTGTATAAAAATGATGAAGAGCAAAAAGTTAAATTCCATAAATTTAGCATTGTTGTTTGGGTAGTGTGGCTTGTACCTTATATTGTTGGAATGATAATAGGAATGGGAGCATGATTTAAATAGAGTACAAGTTATATTAATAATAAAAAATCCTGCAGTAATTTTACTGTAGGATTTTTTAGTTATTAAATTTATATAAAAAGTAAATAATATTAAAGAAAAGAGGTGTATAGTATGAAGAAAAAATTATTGTATATAAGTGTCAATTCAAAACCAGAAGAGTTGTCATCTTCTAAAACTGTAGCAAGAACTTTTATTAATAGATTTTTAGAAAAGTATAGTGACTTTGAAGTAGAAGAAATAGATTTATATAAGGAACACATACCAAGATTAGAATATCAATATTTTAAAGATAGAAATTGCGTAATTAGTGAAGAAGATGCGAAGAAATTACCTGAAAAGGATCAGAAAGAAATAAGAAAAATAAGAGAATTATGTGATCAATTTATAAGTGCACAAATGTATGTAATAGCAGCTCCAATGTGGAGTTTATCATTTCCGGCACCATTGAAGGAATATATTGATTGCATAGTTCAAGCAGATAAAACTATTTCTTTTGAAAAAGGAAAAAGACCAAAGGGATTACTAAATGATAAGAGTAGAGCGTTAGTATATATAGAGTCTGCAGGTGGAAATATACCTTGGATATTAGATCCCATAATGGATAAGGGAGAAAATTATGTAGCAAAAATAATGAAGTTTATTGGAATTAAAAATGTTCAAGAACTTAAGGTAGATGGAACAGGTACAAGTGAAGAAGAAAGAAAAAGTGCTATAAAAAGTGCTAAAGAAAAGATAGACTCAATATTAGTTGGAATAGATTTGGAATAATTAGTAAGAGATTGAGAATAGATAGATTTTTGTAAAAACAAATCTATCTACTCTCATTATTTAAATTTTAAATTTTACTATTTCTTTTATGAGTTGGGTATTTTCTTTTTAAAATAGTAGGATTACTATGTCCTAAAAATAGGGGAACTTTTTCAATATAAACATCACTAGTATCAAGTCCAAACCATTTTGATGGTGAAACTGTAAATTTCTTAATAAATAAATTAAGCTTAAGTATAATTGATTCCCAAAGATTTAACTTTGATTCTTGTGAAAGTTGTTCTTGAATTAAGATAAAACGAAAATCTCCAACTATTCTATTTTTTATTGTTGTATAAGTTCTAGATTGAAGTTCAATTTCTCCACTCTCAACTAACTCAGTTGAAATTTGACGTAAGAAAACATTTAAGTTTTGCTCTACTCTAAATCCAAGATTAAGTTGAACTCTTACAATATAAGATGTTCCAAATGTATCTACTGTATAATCAGCTTGATAAGGCTCATCTGTAACAGAGATATGAACGAACCAATAAACATCAGCTTTTTTAGGTCTTTTATCTAGAATAGAATACATTATCTTTTTTTCTACCTTTTTACTAGAATAACTATTAGTTAAATAAACAAGATTTGTTGCAAACTTTGGTCTAGCATCATCTTTGCGTAAGTTATTTAATTGTTCTTTATAATCAGATATTCTGACATTTTCTAATAATCCCATCTTAATATAATAGCTTTTAATCCAAATATACATAACTGATAAAATAATAAAAGCAATTAATACAGCAACAAATCCTCCATGTGTAAATTTAACTACATTTGCAATAAAGAATGAAAATTCAAATGTAGCAAAGAAAATAAAAATAGTTAAAGAAATAATAAAAGGTATTTTTTTCTTTAATAAATAGTTAAATAATAAGATTGAAGTCATTAGCATTGTAACTGTAATTGCAAGTCCATAAGCTGCTTCCATATTTTCAGAGCTTTTAAAGTAAAGTACTATTCCTATACAAACAACCCATAATATTCTATTTATTGAAGGGATATATAATTGTCCCTTAGAGTGAGATGGGTATAATGTATGAAGTCTAGGAAATAAATTTAATTTAATTGCTTCAGAAACAAGTGTAAAAGAACCTGAAATCAATGCTTGCGAAGCAATAATTGCAGCTAATGTTGAAATTATTATACCAAACATTAAAAGTGGTTTAGGTATCATTTGGTAAAATGGGTTTAAATCTTTTATAGCATGGAGAGCTGGATTATTTTTTGCTGCTAATATCCATGAACCTTGTCCAAAATAATTTATTAATAGACATATTTTAACGAAAGGCCATGTTAAATATATATTTTTTTTCCCAACATGTCCAAGATCTGAATAAAGAGCTTCAGCACCTGTTGATGATAGGAATATACCTCCCAAAATAAAAAATCCTAACTTATTTTCATCACTAAAAAGAACTTTTATTGCATAATGTGGTGAAAATGCACGTAATAAAGTCAAATCATTACAAAGGTTGATAATACCAAAGAATGCAAGTGAGCAAAACCAAAGTAGCATAATTGGACCAAATAATTTACCTATAAAATCAGTTCCAAAATGCTGAATAAAGAAAAGAATAGTTATAATGCAAATTACAATTATAACAATATTATTTTGATTATCACCAAATAAATTATTAAAGCTAGGAATTAATTGTAAACCTTCAACAGCCGAAGTTACTGTTACGGCAGGTGTAAGCATACCATCGGCAAGTAAAGCAGAACCACCAATCATAGCAGGAATAATAAGCCATTTAGATTGTTTACGAACTAAAGTAAAAAGAGAAAAAATTCCGCCTTCTCCTTTATTATCTGCTTTTAATGTTATTAATACATATTTTATTGTTGTTAAAATAGTAAGAGTCCAAAATACTAAAGATAAAGTTCCAAGAATAAAATCTTCAGAAACACTTTGTAGACCACCATTATTATGTATTACAGATCTCATTACATAAAGCGGAGATGTTCCTATATCCCCATAAACTACACCTAATGTTATTAAAGCTCCAGCCAAGGTTAATTTAGAAATATTATTTTTTTTATTAATCGACTCCATATTCAACTTCCTTTTCACAAAAGTATATATTATTATATTGTGCTAGATTATACATCTAATACCATATAAAAACAATGTGTTAAGAAATGATGAAATTTTATTTAAAATATTTTCAAATTATACTATTGTTAATATGTAGTTGTTTTCAATTATTAAAAGTTTAGTAAAATATTGTTAAACAATATAAAATGTTAAAATTAAATTAAAATATGATAAAAAAGCTATTTTTTTATATAAGAAAAATAATTAAAAACTTTACTTATTAGTCAGGTTTATTATAATGATTTATAGAGTAGAATATAAAAAATAATATGAGATGGGAGGATGAATATAGGATGTTTAAGCTAAGGAATTTTCTTAAACCATATATAAAAGAGACAGTAATAGGTTCAGGTGCCAAATTGTTTGAAGCTATTTTAGAGCTATTATTACCTATTTTTATGGGGAAAATAATAGATATTGGAATAGTAAATAAGGATATGCCATATATAGGGAAAATGGCTTTAATAATGTTTGTGATAATAAGTATAGGATTAGCATCAGCTTCTTTATGTCAATATTATGCTTCTTACACATGTCAAAATGTTGGTAATGATATTAGAAAAGAGTTATTAAGAAAAATATCTTTATTTTCTTATGCAGATATAGATAGGTTTGGTAATTCTACACTGATAAATAGAATGACCAATGACGTAAATCAAGTAGTTTTAGCAGTTGCTATGTTAATTAGACTTGTAAGTAGAGCACCCTTTTTATGTATTGGTGCAATAGTAATGTCAATATATATAGCACCAAAAATGTCATTAATATTTTTAATTTTAATTCCAATATTTATTTTAGTAATAGCTATAATTATGAAAAGAACTATACCATTATATAAAAATGCTCAAGGAAAAATGGACAATTTAGGTCATGTTCTTAAAGAAAATTTAACTGGAGTTCGTGTTATTAGGGCTTTTGCAAGACATGAAAATGAGAGTGAACGTATAAAGGATGCAACAGAAGAGGTATCTAAAGCATATATAAAAGTTACAAATTTATCTGCTTTAATGAATCCTATAACTTCACTTATAATGAATGTAGGAATTATAGTTTTACTTTATGTAGGTGGAATTAATGTAAATATAGGAACATTAACTCAAGGGGATATTGTTGTTTTAATAAATTATATAACACAAGTTTTATTAGCTTTAATAGTAGTTGCAAATTTATTAGTTACATTTACTAAGGCTTCTGCTTCTTCAGTAAGAATAAATGAAGTATTAGAATATGTACCAAGTATTAAAGATGAAGAATGTTTAGAAGATATTTCGGAAGAATCAATAATTGATAAAGAAATAGTAACTTTTGATAATGTAACTTTTAAATATAACTCAGAGGAAGTTTTATCAGACTTATCATTTTCAATTAAAAAAGGAGAAGTCTTTGGTGTAGTGGGAACTACAGGAAGTGGTAAGTCTACTGTGGCAAATTTAATATCAAGATTTTATGATACAACAAAGGGTAAAGTATTATTTAAGGGTAAAGATGTAAGAAAAATATCACAAAATTCTCTACATGAGGAAATTGGTATAGTACCTCAAAAATCAGTATTATTTACAGGTACAATAAGTGAAAATATTAAGTGGGGAAAAGAAGATGCAACTAATGAAGAAATAATAGAAGCATTAAAAGCTGCTCAAGCCTATGACTTTGTTAGTAAAATGCAAGATGGTATAGATTCTGTTATTTATGAAGGTGGAAAGAATTTTTCTGGTGGACAAAAGCAACGTTTAGCTATTGCAAGAGCTTTAGTTAAAAAGCCTTCATTGATTATTTTAGATGATAGTTTAAGTGCTTTAGATTATGCAACTGATAAAAAGCTTAGAGAATCTTTAAATGAAAATTTAAAAGATACTACTACAATAATAATTTCTCAAAGAATTAGTTCAATAATCTCAGCAGATAAAATTTTAGTATTAGATGATGGAAAATGTATGGGACTTGGAACTCATGAAGAGTTATTAGGAAATTGTCCTACTTATAAGGAAATATATGAATCTCAAGTTAAGTAAAGGGGGAGAGTACTTATGAGTAATTTTAAAAGAGTATTAACATATGCAAATAAATATAAAGTTCAAGTTATACTAGCAATTTTATGTGCTTTTATTACTAATATTGGAGTAGTTGTTGCAACATACTTAAGTGGATTGGCAATAGACGAAATTGGTGGAATAGGTAATGTTAATTTTGAAGGTTTAATGATAATATTAATAGCTCTTGGATTTATTTATTTAATTTCAGCTATATTTCAATGGTTTATATCAAGATATGCAAATAAAGTTTCATATTTAATAGTTAGAGATATGAGAAGAGATACTTTTGAAAGCTTGAATAAGCAACCATTAGCTTATTATGATCATAATCCACATGGTGATATTATTAGTCGTTTTACTAATGATTTAGATAATGTTAGTGATGCTTTAGCAGTATCAATAACTAATGTATTTTCAGGGGCAGTTACTGTAATTACAGCACTTATATGTATGCTATATTTAAATGTTAAAATTACTTTAGCTATATTAGTGGTAACACCTATATGTTTTTTTATTGCTTCAATGATAAGCAAATTTAGTCAAAAATCATTTTTAAAGCAACAGCAATCAGTTGGAGAGTTATCTTCATTTGTATCAGAAATAGTTGGTAATCAAAAAATTGTAAAAGCATTTCATAGGGAAAAAACAGCTATGGAACAATTTGAAAAAATTTCAGATAACCTTTGTACAACTGCTACAAATGCCATGTTTGCTTCAGCACTTATTAATCCAAGTACAAGGTTTATAAACAATATATCTTATATATCTGTTGGGCTTGTTGGTGGAATTTTAGCTATAAAGGAAGGAGTTTCTGTTGGAATAGTTTCGAGTTTTTTAATATATTCAGCTCAATTTGCAAAGCCTTTTAATGAAATATCAGGAATAACTTCTCAAATTCAAACTGCTTTTGCTTCATTAACTCGTATATTTAATATAATAGATCAAAAACCAGAAGTACCAGATAAAAATGATGCTATAGAGTTAAACAACTGCATGGGGAATGTAAAAATTGAGAATGTATATTTTTCTTATGATAAAAATACTTCTTTGATAGAAGATTTTTCTTTTGAAGCTAAGGCTGGTGAAACAGTTGCTATTGTGGGACCAACTGGATGTGGAAAAACCACATTAGTTAATTTATTAATGAGATTTTATGATATAGACAAAGGTGCAATATATATAGATGGTACTAATATTAAGAGTATAACAAGAGATAGTTTAAGAAAGAATTTTGGTATGGTACTTCAAGATCCATGGCTTTTTAATAGTACGGTAAAAGAAAATATTGCCTATGGAAAACCAGATGCAACAGAAGAAGAAATAATTAATGCTGCAAAAGCAGCACATGCACATTCTTTTATTAAAAGGTTAAAGAATGGATATGATACTGTAATAAATGATGAAGATCTATCAGCAGGACAAAGACAATTATTAACTATAGCTAGAGTAATGCTAGCACAACCTAAAATTCTTATATTAGATGAAGCTACAAGTTCTATTGATACTTTAACAGAAGTTAGAATACAAAGGGCATTTTTAAAGCTTATGGAAGGAAGAACTAGCTTTGTTATTGCTCATAGACTTTCAACTATTGTTAATGCTGATAAGATATTAGTAATGAATAAAGGAAATATAATAGAACAAGGAAATCATAAGGAGCTTTTAGAAAAGAAGGGATTCTATTATGATTTATATAATAGTCAGTTTTCATATTAGTTCTATTTAAATTTTGAATTATTTTTGTAATTTAAAATAAAGTAAAGGTCTTAATAAATCAAAAAATTTATTAAGACCTTTGTTATATTAACTAAAGTTAATATTTCTTTTACTTCTAAATATTAAGTATTTATTTTTTATAGATATAATTAAAAACTATCTAGAAGCCTTTCTATATCCTGCATCAATGGCTTCTTGTTCACTATTGAAGTTAACAAGATATTTAGAATCTGACATGTTTTCATAATCTTTTTGACCAGGACAGTGGTAGATTTTTGATTTTGAGTTTCCTCTTATTACAGTTTTTTCAGTAGAAGAAGTAGTGTTATTTGAATTATTAGTTGAGTTATTATTTGAAGCAGTAGAATTAGTAGTAGTGGTAGTATTAGTGCTATTTGAGTTAGTAGTAGAATTAGTTGTATTATTATAAGATGATTCAGTTTTAACTATTTCTTCACCACTAAGTGAGCTATTACCAGTTGCATAATCTATTGTAATTCCAGGTTGAACATTATATACAAATACATTAAATTCAATTCCTTCACCATTATCTTCTACAGATTTTGCTTCCATTTGAACACCAGTTGCAACAAGATTATTTCCTTCAAATACAGGTGTTACTCTATATAAAACGTGATTATTTGTTTCTTTTATATAGTCAGCTACCATGTTTTCATATGGCAACATTAATGTTGCATTGAAGTATCTTGTACCAGTAATTAAGTTTCTATCATTTGCATTTTCAGCAGTTAATTGATAACCAATTAAGTGAGATCTATTATAAAGATATTTTCCTTCAACAATATCATATTTTACTGATTGCCAGCCACTTGGCTTAACAGAACTAATAGATTCTCTTTTTTCTGTTGGCATTATATCTGTTCCTATATTAGAATATGCAACACCACATCTTCCTAAGCTATCTAATGGACTATATTCTTCAAAAGAAGTAGTTGTTAAATCAGCTTCAGAAAAGTTAGGAACATTATTATTTAATATTATATAGTCTTCTCCAGAGTATTCTGGAATATCAGAAATACTTATATTAGTATCAGCATTGTTTTCATTTGGGTTAGTTAAAAGTATATTATTAGAGTTAGAGTTTTCAGTTGCTTGTCCACTATTGTTTGTAGAAGAAATATTAGTTGAAGAGCAACTAATAAATCCAAATAAGCACACTAAAACCCCTAAAGTCATAATTAGTAATTTTTTTAATTTAAATATATTTTTCATTAGTATATTCTCCTATAAGTTTCTTTTGTTATTTTTTCATGAGATGATCCTTGAAATTCTTCTACTTCAAGCAACTCCCATGAGTTAGTGCTTAAATCAATATCAAAATAGAAATCTGATGGATAAAGCCGATTCCATTTATAAACAACTATAGTATTTATATTATTTATATAATTTTTTACTTCTGTGTTTTCTATTAAACAAAAATCAGTGCCGTGACATTCATTTAAAAAGTTTTCACAGACTTTTATATTGCCATCATCAATATCTTTATATAGTTTATAAGAGTATTCATTCATAAAAAGATTTTGATTTTTTATAAGTTCTTTTATATTAGCCCTAAGAACTTTATCCTGGCTTTGTCTTCTTTTATTAAACATAAG
>JAUMTV010000307.1 GCA_030531025.1 Turicibacter sp. | reverse complement strand
AACTAATCTATCAAATAATTATAACTGTTTTTTCCTTTATCTGGCTACTCCTATTCATTAAATTATTGTCAATAATTGTCGAATATTTTCAAATTGGATGTCTCCAAATGGTGAATGCTGTATACGAATGGCTGTACCAAAATGAAAATCTGTAGCCTTCGTTGCTTGCTTAATAATTACTATATTATCAAGTGTTAAGCCACCCCCTAGCAGAAGATTCAAATACCCTCTTTGTTTAAGCATCTCTTTGATAATGGATATATTTTTTTCAATGAGAAACTTTCCTCCTGCCGTCAAAACATTTGTAATCTTTGGATAATGAGATAATAATTGAATACTTTGAACCACATCGGTTTCGTCAACCCCTTTATGAAAAGTTAATTCTAATCCTTCACAGACATCTAATAGTTTTGCAAGATGAAGTTGATTAATCTTTTGATGCTCATCCAGCACACCAAAAACAACGCCTAACCGAGCATGTCCCTTTTTCATTCGTTCAACTGAAAGCTTTTGAATCTTTTGAATATCATATCTCATAATTTCTATTTCTTCATTGGTGTAAATAAAGCTCTTTGCATGAGGGCGAATCATAATATTAACTGGAATCTTAACAGCAACACCAACTGCAAATAATAATGGTAAATTATCAAATAATGCTGATCCTGACACTGCTAAAAACGGTAAAATCATTTCAACACCTGGAATAAAACCTAACAATCTGCTTATCCAAAACGAAACATTAACCCTGCAATTGGTAAGTAGGCAATTCGTAGCATCAGTGATTTACCGATGCGTTGTAGGAATTTTATCATTCAGTTATCCCCCCATAAGGTAACTTATATTTATAAAAATATCGTGCTCAAAGCATCAATATTTTCATAACAAAATTAATTCTTACACACGTTTATAAATCAGCTTCTGATAATAAATGCGCTGCCTCTTCATCAAGTATTAACACGATGTCGTTATGAAATTGTAAGATTGAAGCTGGAACTTCAGGTTGTACTTTTCCATGAACCGTATCATAGATTGCCTAAGCTTTATTAGCACCTGTTGCTAGTAACATAATTTTACGACTTTTAAAGATATATAAGTCCAGATAAGTTTTCTACATCGTAAAAAACCTATAAGCCCTAGCAAAGGAGGAGTAGATTATCTTTGATAATCGCTAGGTGACCCAAGCCCTACTAATGGAGGAAACATGCTTCGCATAGTAGGTGACCATACCCCAGCAAAGGAGGATTGTGGTATGTCAACACTAAATTAGACAAATTGATTAAGTTCTTTTAGTTTGTAAGC
>JAUMTV010000037.1 GCA_030531025.1 Turicibacter sp. | reverse complement strand
AAAAAAATAAAAAAAACAGAAAAGATACTTTTAGAATGCATAAATAAAATTGAAGTAGAAAAACTAGATAAAATTAATGTGAAAAAAATATTAAATAAGATAGATATAGATTTATTTAAAATCTATTTAGATATAAATAAGGTAATTTATGATAATGAAAAACATTTTAATAAAATTATAGATATATTACATGAAATTGAAGAAAATAATGAATGTTACACGATAAAAAATTTAAAAATAAATGGCAACGATATTATATCCTTAGGATATAAAAATGAAAGAATTGGACAGATACTTAATTATCTATTGGTAGAAGTAATAGAAAACCCAGAGATAAATGAAAAAAATATATTGTCAGATAAAGTACAAAGAATACAAAAATTTGGTACTAAGAAATAAAAAAACATATAATAACTTATAAAACTATAAAATATTTCCTTTGTTCTTAATTAATGTTATAATGTTATAGGATTTTAATAAAATATCGGAGGTTAGAAAATGAGAGTCGAAGCCCCTATAAAGGTAGATAAAAAAACTAAAAGGCTTGCAAAAAGGCTTACAGGTGGAGAAATTGCAGTAATAAATCATATGGATATAGATGAGGTTGCTGCCAATTCTTTAGTTGAGGGTAAAGTTAAACTAGTCATAAATGCAGCACCTTCTATAAGTGGTAAATATCCCAATAAAGGGCCAGGAATATTAACAGATAAAAATATTTTAATTATAGATAATGTTGGACAAGAATTATTTGATAATTTAGAAGAAGGACAAATAATAGAAGTAAACAATGGGCAAATCTATAGAGATGGACAACTTTTAGGACAGGGTAATGTACTTGATAAAGAAAAAGTATCAGTAAAGATTAAAGAAGCTTATGATAATATGTCTGTAGAATTAGATAGATTTATCGATAACACTATAGAATATGCTAAAAAAGAAAAAGGTTTTATCTTAGGAGAAGTAGAAATTCCTAAAGTGAAAACAAAGTATAAAGATAGACATGTTCTAGTAGTTGTAAGAGGGCAGGATTATAAAGAAGATCTGAGTACAATAATTTCTTATATAGAAGAAGTAAAACCAGTTTTAGTTGGTGTTGATGGTGGAGCTGATGCACTAGTTGAATTTGGATATATACCAGATGTAATAGTTGGAGATATGGATAGTGTTAATGATGAAACACTAAAAAAGGCAGGAGAAATAGTAGTACATGCTTATGTAGATGGTAGAGCACCAGGATTAAAAAGAATTCAAGATTTAGGATTAGATGCTATAGTATTTCCAGCTCCAGGTACTAGTGAGGATATAGCAATGTTAACAGCATATGAATATGGTGCAGAACTTATTGTTGCAGTTGGAACACATTCAAATATGATTGACTTTTTAGAAAAAGGAAGAAAAGGTATGGCAAGTACATTTCTTGTTAGGCTTAAAATAGGATCTAAATTAATAGATGCAAAAGGTGTAAATTTACTTTATAAAAGTAAATTAAAAATTAAATATGTATGGGCATTAATAATTGCAGCTCTATTTCCAGTCCTAATAGTTACCTCTTTTTCACCAACAGCTCAGCAGTTTATTAGAATAATGCAATTGAAATTAAAGTTACTATTAAATATGTAATATATAAATTAGGAGGATTAATATGAATATAAATATGAAGTACTATATAGTAACCATATGTGCTATATTTGTAGCTTTAGGAGTAGGTATACTAGTTGGTTTCAACTTGAATTATGACCAAGAATTAGCAAAACAACAAAATGAGGTATTAGAAAGCTTTAATACAGAATTTGATACATTAAAGGACAAGAATAAAACTTTACAATCAAAAATAGAAAATTTAAATAATAATATAAATGATGTAAAATCATATGTTAATAAAAACATAAATCTATTAACTCAAAACGTATTAACAGATAAAAATACAGGAATAATACTTACAAGCGAAAATCATGATTATAGTGAAGAAATAGAAAAAGCTATAAATAATTCTAATGGAACTTTAGCTTTTAATATAATTATCAAAGACAATGTAAATGATAATGAAAAGTTAACAGAATTATCTAAGGAATTAAATATGACTTTTAAATCATCAGAAGATGTAGTTAAATACATAGTAAATTCTTTAAGTGATATCAAAGCTTATGAGCAACTACATGCTCTTGAAGATTTAGGTGTAATAAAAATTAATAGCATCAATGAAAATAAATATCAAGATTTTGATTCAGTTGTATTATTAGGAGAATTAACTGGAAAAGATGCTAAAGAAAAATTTGAAATAAAAGAAAAAATATTAGTAGATAGTTTAAAAGAAAAGAATAAATATTTAGTAGCAGCTACACAAAGTAATGTAGATACAACAATATTAAATTTATATTCTCAAAATAATATATCAACTATAGATAATATAAATGAAGGTATAGGTAAAGTTTCTTTAACTACTTTATTAAAAAATCAAAATATAGTAGGTAATTATGGAGAATCTGAATTAGCAAAAGAAATAATGGCTTACAAAAACAATTAGTATAAAGGAGATAAAAAATGAATCCTTATATAAGTATAATAATACCAGCATATAATGAAGAAAATAAAATAAAAGATACACTAGAAAATATAAAAAATATAGAAGAAATTAGTGAGATAATTGTTGTTGATGATGGTTCAAGTGATAATACATCAAAAATAGCAAAAGAAGTTCAAAGTGATAAAGTAACAGTAATAACTCAGGATAAAAATAGAGGAAAGGGTTATGCTTTAAATAACGGTTTAAAGGTTGCTATGGACAAAGGGGATATAATAGGTTTTTTAGATGCAGATCTTGGAAGTTCTTCTAGAGAAGTAGAAAAACTAATAACACCTATATTAAATGATGAAGCAGATGTAATAATAGCTAAATTCCCTCCTGCAAAGAAAAAAGGAGGACTTGGATTTGTAAAGGGGCTTGCTAAAGAGTCAGTACTTGAGATGACAGGTGTAGAGCTAGATGCAACTTTATCTGGACAAAGGTTATTCAAGAAAGAAGTACTAGAAAAATTCAACGAGATACCATATGGCTATGGGGTTGAAGTTGGAATGACAATTGATATATTAAAGCATGGGTATAGAATTAAAGAAGTCCTTGTTAATATGACTCATAGTGAAACAGGACGAGATCTAAAAGGTTTTATACACAGAGGTAAACAATATTATCATATTAAAAAAGTATTAAGACAAAAGAGAAAAGAATGGAGGTAATATATTGTATTCTTATATATTTAGAGGGATAATATTCATCTTAGGATTATCAGGCACATATCTAATGATACCTTTATTCAAAAATTTATTAATTGATAGTAATGTAATTAGACCAAATTACAAGGGTGAAATGATACCTGTAAGTATGGGGATAGTATTTCTTCCCATGCTAATTATAAATGGAATAATATTAGCATTCTTTACTGTTGATTCTATAGGTTTATTGTGTCTATTTTTATTTATATTTGGAATAGTATGTATGTTTTTTGCAGGTATACTAGACGATATAATAGGTAATAGAGATGTAAGTGGATTAAAAGGCCATTTTAAAAGTTTATTTAAAGGTAGACTTACAACTGGAGGATTTAAGGCATTATTTGGAGGATTTGTAGGACTTATAATATCAGTAGCAATATCAAAAAATATAACTGATATTATTGTGAATACTCTAATCATAGCTCTATCAACAAATTTAATGAATTTATTTGATCTAAGACCAGGTAGAGCAATAAAAGCTTATTTAGTAATAATGATAACAATTTTTGTTACATTGACAGGATATATAAAAATATTACCACTTCTTATTCTACCAAATGTTATTGCATATTTTAATTACGATTTAAAAGCAAAAGCAATGATGGGAGATACTGGTTCAAATGTATTAGGAATTTCTATAGGTATACTTATAGCTTTTGGATATACTTTAAATGTGAGGCTAGGTTGGTTAGTATTTTTAATATTAATTCATATATTTACTGAAAAATTCTCTTTAACTAAAATTATAGAAAAAAATAAAGTATTAAACTTTATTGATAGATTAGGAAGGTAATCTTATGATTAGTAAAAAACTAGGAATAGTTGAATCAATAGTAGATAGTAGTGAAGTATTAGATGATATAAGAGTGAATATAAATGGTGATATACAAAGAGCGTACAACTATCCTAAAATATGTGGAAACATAAAAGTAGGAGATAAAGTTATTTTAAATACTACTGCTGTTGAGTTAAGCTTAGGAACTGGTGGATATCATTTTGTGATTTCAAATTTAAATAATATGGAATCGGATTTATCTGATGGTGGGCACATAATGAAGCTTAGATATACTCCTTATCAAATAAAGATAGATGCAGTAGAAGATCATGAAAGTAAGTATCATGATATTATTAATGACTTTGTAAGTTTAGATGAAATGCCTGTAGTAGTAGGTACACTTCATAGTATGTTGACACCATTTGTTGCATCATATAAAAGACATAATCCAAATAAAAAGTTAGTCTATATAATGACAGATGGAGCTGCACTTCCAATATATTTAAGTAAAAATGTACAAAACTTAAAAGAAAAAAAACTAATTGATAATACAATTACTATTGGGAATGCATTTGGTGGAGACTATGAATGTATCAATATATACACAGCATTAATTACTGCAAAAGAAATATTAAAGGCAGATGCAGTATTTGTAAGTATGGGTCCAGGTATAGCAGGTACAGGAACTAAATATGGATTTACAGGTATAGAACAAGGTCCAATTTTAGATGCGGTTAAGAAGCTTGGAGGAATGCCTATAGCCATTCCTAGGATAAGTTTTTCCGATAAAAGAGATAGACATAAAGGAATATCTCATCATGCCATGACTATTTTTAGAGAAATTGTAAATGTTGGGGTTAACATACCTGTAACAATTTATGATAAAGAAAATTTTGAATATATAAAAGAACAAATAAAAGAAAATAGATTATTTGAAAAGCATAATATTACATACTTGGAAAATAATAAATGTAGGGAAGACTTAGACTACTTTGGGCTTAAAGTTAGAAGTATGGGCAGAAATTACGAACAAGATAAGGAATTCTTTGATGCAGCTAGTACTGCAGCATATTACTTAATGGAGGTTTGTGATGATAACAAAGGAAACTACAGTAAGTAGTGATTTAATTTATACAGGAAAAACTATTCAATTGAGAGTAGATACTGTAGAAGTGCCTAATAAGGGATACCAGAAAAGAGAGATTATAGAACATAATGGGGCTGTAGCTATTGTAGCTATAACAGAGGATAATAAAATAGTATTAGTCAAGCAGTACAGAAAAGCAATTGAGCAATTTTTATATGAATTACCTGCTGGTAAAGTAGAAATAGGAGAAACACCTTTAGACTGTGCTATAAGAGAACTAAAAGAAGAAACAGGTTATAGTGTAGATAGTTTAAAATTAATACATAAATATTATACAACGCCAGGATTTTCTAATCAGTTAGTCTTCATATATCTTGCAAAAGGGTTAACACCAGGTAAAAGTAAACTTGATGAAGATGAGTTTTTAGAAGTATGTGAGATAGATATAGAAGACGCTTATAAAATGGTATATGAAAATGAAATATGTGATTCAAAAACTGTAATAGGATTATTATTAAGTAAAGAATTAATATAAAGCATAACCTCCTCTTAATTAACATAAATATATGTTAGGATAAGAGGAGGTTATAAATTTGAGAAAAACAATAAGAAAAAAAGATAATTATATAATTAGCAGAGAAATAATCTATATAGGTTTCATATTTATTATATTTACAGCTATAGGTACCTATTTAAATAAGATTTTTACAAATGGACAAGATATAGTATTAGATAGTATAAATAGCCTAGATAGCTATTATAGTCAAGGAAGTACTATTGATATAGGTGCTGTAGTATTTTCAAATTTGAGACAAGATATAATGTTTCTAGGTGGAATAGTTTTATCGACACTATTTGTAGTTACATTTCCTTTAGCTATAATAAGTTTTTTATTAAAAGGATTATCAATAGGATATACTATTAATAGCTGTATTCTGTTGATGAAACTTAAAAGTATAAAAATGATATTGCTAATGGTCATAAAAAATTTTATTATAATACCAGGGGCAATACTACTTATTGTAATAAGTTTATACTATATTAGAAATATTTACGAGGAATATAAAAAAGGAAGAAGAGAAGGAATTCTATTTTTAAGTAAAAGATTTTTATTAAATGGTATTATTATAATAATAATTTGTGCATTTTTACAATTACTATTAAATGCAGTCAGTACGGGTATTTTACAATTCCTAGTAAGATAAAAGGAGTTATATATGGAAGTTTTGAAGAAATATATGGAATACATTAAATGTAAAAAAAAATTATCAGAGAATACCATATGTTCGTATTATACAGATTTAAAAAAGTATATGGATTATTTACAGTGTCAAGATATTAAGATTGAAGATGTAGCAGAATATGATATTATTAATTTTTTAGTTGATTTAGAAAAGCAAAATATTTCTGTAGCTACAGTTTCAAGAGTAACTTCTTCTATAAAGTCTTTTCATGATTATTTATTTTTGAATCATATTACTAGCACTAATCCAGCTAATAATATTAAAAAGCCAAAAATAAAGAGAGAGAATATTGAAATCTTAACAGAAGAAGAAGTAGAAGCTATTTTAAATTTTCCTGAATTAGATACTCCTAAGAAAATGAGGGACAAGGCAATATTTGAGACTTTATATGGAACAGGGATAAGAGTTTCTGAACTGGTAGAACTAGATTTACAAGATTTAGATTTACAAATTGATTACTTATATTGTAATAAAGGAAAAAATCAAAGAGTTATACCTCTTTGCGAAGTTACAAAGTTATACTTACAAAAATATATCAAAGAAGGAAGAAGTAATATAGCAAAAGACGATGAAAATGCTTTATTTGTAAATGCACATGGACAAAGATTTACTCGTCAAGGACTATGGAAAGTTATAAAAAAATATGCTACTATGGCTAATATAAGCAAAAATATTAATCCTAGTATATTAAGGCATTCTTTTGCTATACATCTATTAAAAGGTGGTGCAAATGTAGCAGTAGTAGGTAGGATTTTAGGTAATTCAAATTTATCAAGTTTACAATTATACTTAAATCAGATGGATGATAATATTAGAAAAGAAATTAAGGAAAAACATCCAAGGAAAAAAGATGACATAAAAGGAGGAATCTAAATGAGTAGAGTAATATGGATAGTAATAGATAGTGTTGGTGTAGGAGCTTTAAAGGATTCAGAAATGTTTGGAGATGTTGGAGTTAATACTTTAGGAAATATAGTTAAAAATTATAATGATATTAAGATACCTAATATGGTTAAATTAGGACTTGGAAATATAGATGGTATAGATTATTTACCAAAAGAAAATCATCCAATAGGGTCATTTGGTAAATGTGATGAACTTTCTTGTGGTAAGGATACAACTACAGGTCACTGGGAAATGACAGGAATCGTAGTGGATAAACCTTTTAAAACTTTCCCAGATGGATTTACAAAAGAAATAATAGATGAATTTGAGAAAAGAACAGGAAGAAAAGTGGTTGGAAATAAACCAGCTTCAGGAACTGCTATATTAGATGAATATGGTGAACATCAAATGAAAACCGGTGATGTAATAGTTTATACATCTGCTGACAGTGTTTTCCAAATAGCTGCTCATGAAGAAATTATACCTTTAGAAGAATTATACTCTATGTGTGAAATAGCAAGAGAAATAATGATGGGTGATAATGCAGTAGCAAGAATTATAGCAAGACCTTATATTGGTAAAAAGGCTGGATCGTTTGAAAGAACTTCAAATAGAAGAGATTATTCATTAAATCCGTTTGAGCCAACTGTATTAGATATAATAAAAGATTCTAATCTTGATGTAATAGGTGTAGGTAAAATAGAAGATATATTTAATGGACAAGGTATTACAGAAGCCATACATACAAAAGATAACATGGATGGAGTAGATCAAACTATAAATTATATCAAAAAACAAAATAAAGGTCTTATATTTACTAACTTAGTAGATTTTGACTCAAAATATGGACACAGAAGAAATACATTAGGATATAAAGAAGCACTGGAAGAATTTGATGCTAGAATACCAGAAATAATATCTTCAATGAAAGAAGATGATGTATTAATAATAAATGCTGACCACGGTAATGATCCAACTTATAAAGGAACAGATCATACTAGAGAATATATACCAGTACTTGTATATGGAAAAGAGTTAAAGTCAGGTGTAAACTTAGGTATAAGAAATAGTTTTGCTGATATAGGAGCAACTGTAGCAGATATACTTAATGTGGAATTACCAAAGAATGGTGAAAGTTTCAAAGAAGAGATTATGAAATAGTTTAGTAAGACTACTTAGGAGGCAGTTATGAGAATATATGATATTATAAGAAAAAAAAGAGACAAAGAAGAATTAACTAAGGAAGAAATAGAATTTTTTGTAGATAGATATTCTAAAGGAGATATACCAGACTATCAAGCATCAGCCCTTCTTATGGCTATATACTTAAATAAAATGAACAAGCAAGAGACAGCTTGGCTTACAGAAGCTATGATGAATTCAGGAGAAGTAATCGATTTATCTGCTATAAATGGAGTTAAAGTTGATAAACATAGTACAGGAGGGGTTGGAGATAAAACCACAATAACTCTTGCACCATTAGTTGCTGCGTGTGGAGTACCAATAGCTAAAATGTCAGGAAGAGGACTTGGTCATACTGGAGGAACTTTAGATAAACTAGAATCTATACCAGGATTTTCGATAGAAATGACAGCTGAGAAATTTATAGAGTCTGTTAATAATATAAAAATTGCTGTATGTGGTCAAACTGCATCAATAGCAGTTGCAGATAAAAAAATGTATGCTCTTAGAGATGTTACAGCTACTGTCGATAATATTTCTTTAATAGCAGCAAGTATAATGTGTAAAAAATTAGCTTCAGGAGCAGATGCTATAGTTTTAGATGTAAAAACTGGAGATGGGGCATTTATGAAAACACTAGATCAATCATTTGAGCTAGCTAAAGAAATGGTTGAAATAGGCACTGCAATGGATAGAGAGACTATAGGTATCATAAGTGATATGGATGAGCCTTTAGGGTGTGCAGTAGGTAATGCTTTAGAAGTTATAGAAGCCATAGAAGCATTAAAAGGAAATGGACCAACAGATTTTATGAAATTATGTGAAACTTTAGGTGCTTATATGTTAGTGTCATCTAAAATAGCTACAGATTATGAAGATGGAGTTAGAAGAATAAATGAAGCTCTAACTTCAGGTGCAGCATTAGAAAAATTCAAAGAGTTTGTTGTAAATCAAGGGGGCGATCCTAGAGTAGTTGATGATTACTCACTATTTGGAAAAGCAAATCATATAGTTGAAATAAAATCAGACAAAACAGGTTTCATAGATAAAATAGAGGCAGAAGCAGTAGGTGTTAGTGCTATGGTTTTAGGAGCAGGAAGAGAAACTAAAGAAGATGAACTTGATTTAAGAGCTGGTATAATACTAAAGAAAAAAGTAGGAGACTTTGTAAAAGAAGGGGATACTTTAGCAATAATGCATTTTAATAGAGAAGAAAAATTTGAAGATGCAAAAAGAAGACTTAAAAATGCGTATATCATAACTGAAGAAAAAGCAGAGCCTAAAAAATTAATATATGGTGTAGTAACAAAAGATGGAATAACTAAATTCTAACTGGATGATTAAAAAAGCTTAACTTGTAAACAATAAAGTTAAGCTTTTTTTATTATAAAAAGTTAGAAATTAAAAAAATTTCAAGTTATCATTATGGTCGTTATTAATATAAAACTTTATTTATCGACATTTTTATTGAAATATTTCACTTATAGATTTATAATAAAGAAGATATAACAAGAATAAGGAGTATACTAATTTATGAACTTGAACAATAACAAAAGTAAAAAAATTATATTAGCTATATTATTAATAGTAGTATTTATGGTGGCTTTTGTATTTATTCAAACAGGTCCATATGATAATAATAATAGTGATGACATAGTAATTGAAATTCCTACAGGTTCTACTTTAGGACAAGTTGCAGATATTTTAAAAGAAAATAAGTTAATAAAAAATAAGACACTATTCAAACTATATGTAAGATTAAGCGATAATACATCAAAGCTTAAATCAGGAAAATTTTTATTTAACCAAACTTTTTCAAATGATAAAATAATGAAAAATTTGGTTAATGGTAAAATTTATAATGAGGGCATTAAAATAACAATTCCAGAAGGTTCAACATCTAATGAAATTATTGATTTACTTGTAAAAAACAAGCTTGGGAGAAAAGAGATTTACAAAGAGTTAATAAATAATCCTAAGGAATTTGTTGGAGAATTTAAATTCTTAAATGAAGAAAAAATTACATCTTTAGAAGGATTTTTATACCCAAGTACTTATTATTTCAAAGATGACGAAAATGAAACAGAAATATTAAAAGATATGCTTTCAACTTTTAATTCTAAGTACAATGAAAAATTGCAAAATAAGCAAAAAGAACTTAAAATATCCCTTTGGGAAGTAGTTAATCTAGCTTCTATTGTTGAAAAAGAAGCAGTATTAGATGAAGATAGACCTTTAATTGCTAGTGTATTTTATAATAGATTAGATATAGGAATGCCTCTTCAATCTGATGCAACAATACAATATGCTTTTGATAAAAGAAAGAAAAGTATAACTTATGATGATTTAAAAATTGACTCTCCATACAATAGTTATATGAATCAAGGATTACCACCTACACCTATAGCAAATCCTGGTATAGCTTCTATAGAAGCTGTTTTATATCCAGCAAAATCTGATTACCTATATTTTGTAGCAACTATAGATGGTGGAAATAATTATAGTAAAACTTATGAAGAGCATGTAAGAAATGTTGAACAATACAGAAAAGATAGAGAAAAAAGAAATAATAGTTATTCTACAGAGAAATAAGGGTAGATATATATTATAAGCGATTGTTAAAGGGATTATGTCTTAAGTATTAAGGTATAATCCTATTAATTTGAATAAAAAAGAAATTAGTAATAAATTAAGGAGTGATTAATTTGAGTAATATTGTAAATCATGAAGTGGAAAACTATATAAGAGAAACTCTAAAAGATAAAGAAGGATTATTAAAAGAGCTAGAAGAATATGCAGCGGAGTATAATGTTCCAATAGTTCATAAAGAGGTATCAGACTTATTAAAAGTCATATTAAAAGTTCAAAAACCAAAGGAAATATTAGAAGTTGGGTGTGCTATAGGATACTCATCTATATTATTTTCTACAGCAACCGATGGAAAAGCTAAGATTATAACTGTAGAACGTAGTGAGAAGATGATTGAAAGAGCAAAGGAAAATTTTAAAAAATCAGGATTTGAAGAAAATATCACTCTTTTAGAAGGAGATGCAGAAGAATTATTAAAAAATGTAGACGGTACATTTGATATGATATTCTTAGATGCAGCTAAAGGCCAATATAAATTATTTTATGATTTAGTAATAGATAAATTAAAAGTTGGTGGATTACTAATATCTGATAATATTCTGTACAAAGGAATGATCGCAGATGATAATCTAGTAATGAGAAGAAAGAAGACAATTGTCAAAAGAATGAGAAATTATTTAGATTATATATGCAATTGTGACTACTTAAGTACATCGCTTATTCCAATCGGAGACGGAGTTGCACTAAGTTATAAGGAATCAGAAAGGGTTGAAAAATAATGTTTAAATTAGAATTATCATCTTTTGCCAAAGATTTAGAAGGATTAAAAGGTGTTATAGATAATGGAGTAGATTCAGTATATATAGGTGGACAAACTTTTGGGATGAACACATTAAACGAAAAATTTACTATGGAAGATTTAAAATCAGGTATTGAATATGCTCATCAAAGAAATAAAAAGGTTTATGTGACAATATCTTTATTACCTCATAATAATGACTTTGTAAAATTAGAAGAATACTTATTAAAATTAGATGAAGCAAAAGTAGATGCAGTAATATTATGTGAGCCAGGGGCTTTAGAAATAGTAAAAAAAGTTATACCTAATATGGAAATTCATATGGGAACTCAAGCTAATATTTATAACTATGAGACAGCAAATTTCTGGTATGAACAAGGAATTAAAAGAGTAATAATAGCAAAAGAACTAGGACTGAAAGATATTGCAGATATGAGAAAAAATACTCCTTTAGATTTAGAAATAGAAGCTTCTGTTCATGGAGGAATATGTATGTCATATTCTGGAAGAAGGTTATTATCTAATTATATGTCTAGTAGAAATGCTGGTGAATATGTAGATGAAATAAACTATAATTTAGTAGAAGAAAAAAGACCTGGACAATATTGCCCTATATATGAAGATGAAGGAGGAACATTCTTCTACGCATCTAAAGATTTATGTATGATAGAGTTTATACCGGAATTAATTAAATCAGGTGTAACAACGTTGACTATAGAAGGTAACAGAAGATCAAATGATTATACAAAAGCTGTAGTTAGCATATATAGAAAAGCTATAGATAAGTTTATTGAAAATCCAGATGAATGGGTTTTTGATGAATCATGGTTAAAAGAGCTACAATCAGTAGATTATAGACCTTTAACAACAGGTTTTTATCTGGAAGAGCCTAAGGATTACAATACAGAAATGTAATAAATAATAAAAATTTATATAATAAAAATATAATTAATAACTTATTAAAGCTAGAGAATATATTTATTCTCTAGTTTTTTTATATACTAAGGTATTATACATTATATTTTATGGATATACCATCATTTATAATCTTATAAGTAAATATTTTATCAATAAAATATCATAAAAATAATAGCATGTTGATAGATTAAAAAAGTAATATTCTAAATTACCTAAAAAATTTATATTAAAAGAGTTGACTTTTTGGTTTGAATGTAATATATTTTGATTATCTAAATAATTAACTTATAACTATAGCTTTGTAGATAAGAGGTTAATTTTTTTGGAATATATTTTGATAATCGAAATATATTAATATCAAATAATAAGGAGAGACATATGGAAGAGGTAATTATAGGAGGTGTGGGAAAGTATATTCCTTCTAAAAAAATCACTAATGATCACCTTGGTGATATTGTAGATACTAATGATGAATGGATATTTTCAAGGACAGGAATAAAAAGTCGTTATATATCTACAGGAGAAGATACATCATATATGGCTGCTATGGCTTGTGAAAAGGCAATTAAAGAAGCAAATATATCTGTATTAGATATTGATTTGATTGTTTTGGGAACTTGCACTCCAGACATGTTTACTCCATCCACAGCTTGTATAGTACAAAGTATTATAGGTGCAAAGAATGCAGTTACTTTTGATATAAGTGCAGCTTGTTCTGGATTTATATTTGGCTTAGATTTAGCTAAGTCACTTATAAAGATGCATAACTATAAGCATGCTTTAGTAGTAGGTGCTGAAAATTTATCTAAATCTATTGATTGGCAAGATAGATCTACTTGTGTTTTATTTGGAGATGGAGCAGGCGCAGTAGTTTTATCTAGAAGTGAATCACCAGGCTTAGGAAATTCTTTCTGCAAATCAGAAGGAGATAAATGGAACTGTATAACAATAGAAGGAAATGATATAGATAGTCCTTTTGTCGATAGTAAAACAATAAGAAAATCAAAGTTAAAAATGAATGGAAATGAAGTCTTTAAATTTGCTACATCTACAATTGTAAAATCTATAAATAAAATACTAGAAGAGAATAACTTATCACTTGAAGATATTGATTACATAGTACCTCATCAAGCTAATATGAGAATTATTGAATATGCTGCAAAAAAATTAAAACTGCCATTAGAAAAGTTTTATACAAATATTCACGAATATGGAAATACATCAGCAGCATCAATACCAATGGCTTTAAGCGATATGTATGAAGAAGGCTTGTTAAAAGAAGGCAATAAAATTATATTAGTCGGTTTTGGAGCAGGACTTACATATGGGGCCACTTTTATAAATTGGTCTATATAAATAAAATAAATAATTAAAAATTAAATAAGAAAATTTAAGTTTAACAAATATAACTAAGATAACTAAGATAAGTAACTTGAAACAATACTAACTAATAAAAAAATAATTTAAAAGAATAAATGAAATTTATGGAGGAAAATAAAATGATATTTGAAAAATTACAAGAAATAATGGAAGAAAATTTATCAGTAGAGAAAGAGGAGATAACATTAGATTCTACATTTGAATCTTTAGGAATCGATTCATTAGATACATTCCAGCTAGTAATAGAAATAGAAGAACAATTTGGAATAGAAGTTGATTCTCCAGAAAATATGAAAAGTATAAGAGATGTGGTAAATTACATCCAAGAAAAAACAAAAGAAAAGGTAAAATAAGAGTAAGTAGTTACAGGAGGATTTATGAAAAGTTCAAGGATAACAGAATTACTTAATATAGAATATCCAATTATTCAAGGTGGTATGGCTTGGATCTCAGATTCTACTTTAGCAGCAGCAGTTAGTGAGGCTGGAGGACTTGGGATTATAAGTGGAGTAGGTGAAACAGAAGAAATAAGAGCTGAAATAAAAAAGGCTAAGTTACTTACTAACAAGCCCTTTGGAATTAATATTATGCTTATGAGAGATAATGTTGACGAAATAGCTAAGCTAGTATGCGATGAAAAAGTAGCTGTAGTAACTACTGGAGCCGGTAGTCCTGGTAAGTATATAGATGATTGGAAAAAAAATAATATAAAAGTAATACCTGTTGTCCCTTCTGTAGCAATTGCGAAGAGAATGGAAAAATTCGGCGCAGATGCAGTAATAGTAGAAGGGATGGAAGCAGGAGGACATATTGGTCAATTGACAACTATGAGTTTAGTTCCACAAGTTGTGGATGCTGTTGATATTCCAGTTATAGCAGCAGGTGGCATAGGTGATGGTAGAGGAATTGCAGCATCATTTATGCTTGGAGCATGTGGAGTACAAATGGGAACTAGATTTTTAGTATCAAACGAATGTAAGGTACATGAAAATTATAAAAACAGAGTATTAAATGCAAAAGATATAGATACTGAAGTTACAGGAACATCAACGTCTCATCCAGTTAGAGTACTAAGAAATAAATTAACTAGAGAATATATAAAGTTAGAAAAATCTAATGGAAATCCAGAAGAAATAGAAGCTTTAGGAAAAGGAGCTTTAAGAAGAGCTGTGGTTGATGGTGATATTAATAATGGTAGTGTGATGGCAGGTCAAATAGCAGGACTTGTTAGTAAAAAGCAAAGTTGTAAAGAAATTATAGATGAGTTAATAGGTGAGTTAGAAGAAGTACTTGGGAGTGTGTTTAATGAATAAGAAAACAGCATTTCTTTTTCCAGGTCAAGGTGCACAATATATAAATATGGGAAAAGATTTATATGAAAATATAGATAGTTGTAGAGACATATTTGATAAAGGTGAAGAAATTTTAAATATGCCTATAAAAGAGTTGATATTTAATGGTTCACAAGAAGAACTTACAAGAACAAAGAATAATCAGCCAGCAATATTACTTACATCTTTAGCATGTCAAAAAGCTTTAGAGGAAGAAGGTATTGAAGCCGATTATACGGTAGGACTATCTTTAGGAGAATATGGATCATTAATTTATGGTGGAGTCTTATCTTTTGAAGATGGAATGAAACTTATCAAAAAGAGAGCTGAAATAATGGACTCTGCAGTTAGCTCAGATGAAGGAAGTATGGCCGCTGTACTAAAATTAAGTAATGAAAAAGTTGAAGAACTAATAGAAAGAGCTGGCGAGTTTGGTATTGTTGAAGGTGCTAATTATAATTGTCCAGGTCAAGTAGTTATATCAGGAGAGAAAAAAGCAATTAAAGAAAGTATAAAAATTGCGAAAGAACTAAAGGGGTTAGCAGTTCCCCTTAAGGTTAGTGGACCTTTCCATAGCTCTATGTATGAAAAAGCAAGCTATGAATTTTATGATGAATTAAAAAAAGTTAATTTTAAAGATTTAAAAAAGGTAGTTTACTCTAATGTGAAAGGTGAATCTTACAATAAAAATGATGATATAAAAGAATTGTTAAGATTACAAATAATGTCATCTGTTCTTTTTGAAAAGAGTATAAGAGATTTAAGAGAAAAGGGAGTAGATACTTTTATAGAAGTAGGCCCAGGAAAAACATTGTCTGGATTTGTTAAGAAGATAGATACAGATGCAAAGGTTTATAACGTAGAAGATATACAATCTTTAAAAGAAACTGTAGAAAGTTTAAATCTTGAAAAAGTTAATATATAGAATATATTTTCAATTATAAATGCCAATTTTTATGGAGGAAAATTAATGTTACAAGGAAAATGTGCAGTAATTACAGGTGCTTCTAGAGGTATAGGTAGAGAAATAGCTCTTCAATTTGCTAAAGAAGGAGCTAATATAGTACTTAACTATAGAAGTAGTGAAGAAGAAGCACTTGAATTAAAGAAAGAATTAGATAAATTAGGATCTAATATTTTGATAATCAAAGCAGATATAAGTAACTTTGATGAAGCAGAGAATTTAATAAAGGAAGCTAAGAATACTTTTGGAAAAGTTGATATATTAGTAAATAATGCAGGAATAACTAAAGATACGTTACTAATACGAATGAAAGAAGAAGATTTTGATAAGGTAATAGAAGTTAACTTAAAAGGTGCATTTAACTGTTTAAGAGCAGTTTCTCCAATAATGATTAGACAAAAAGAAGGAAAGATAATAAATATGTCTTCTGTTGTAGGAGTTGTTGGAAATGCAGGTCAAGTAAATTACTCAGCATCTAAAGCGGGAGTGATAGGAATGACAAAATCTCTAGCTAGAGAAATTGGAAGTAAAAATATAAATGTTAATGCAATAGCTCCAGGATTTATAGATACAGATATGACTAAAGTATTAAGTGAAGATCAAAAGAAAAATATAATTTCTAGTGTACCTCTTAAAAGATTAGGTCAAGTAGAAGATATAGCAAATCTAGCTGTATTTTTAGCTAGTGATAAATCTAATTATATAACAGGTCAAGTTATCCATGTGGATGGCGGAATGGCAATGTAGGAGAATGAGTATGAGTAGAAGAGTAGTTATAACAGGAATAGGAGCTGTGACTCCTATTGGAAATAATGTTGACGAATTTTGGGCAAATGCTAAAAATGGTAAGTTAGGAATAGATTTTATAAAGTCTATAGATACTGACAATTTAGATGTAAAAATAGCTGGAGAAGTTAAAGATTTAAAAGTTGAAGATTATTTAGATAAAAAAGAGATGAGAAGATTAGATAAATTTACTCAATATGCCCTAATAGCAAGTGACGAGGCTGTAAAAAATTCTAAGCTTAATTTAGATGAAATAGATAAAAGTAGATTTGGTGTCATGGTAGGTTCTGGAATTGGTGGATTCCATACTCATGAACATGAGTTTTCAAATTTATTTAATAAAGGTCCAAAGAGAATATCTCCAATGTATATACCTATGACAATAATAAATGCAGCTGCTGCAAATATAGCTATAAAGTATGATGCAAAAGCTACTTGTACTTCAGCAGTAACTGCTTGTGCTACTGGTACAAATAATGTAGGGGATGCATTTAGATACATAAAGCATGGTTATGCAGATGTCATGATAAGTGGAGGATGTGAATCATCTATAACTCCTATAGCAATAGCTGGATTTAATAATATGAGAGCTTTAAATTCTAATAATATCCCACAGAAAGCATCGACTCCATTTGATAAAGACAGGAGTGGTTTTGTTATGGGAGAAGGGGCAGGTATATTAGTTATGGAGAGTTTAGATCATGCCTTAAATAGAAATGCTAATATAATATGCGAAATAGTAGGATATGGATCTACTTGTGATGCATATCATATAACTTCTCCAGATCCAAAAGGAGAAAGTGCATCAAAAGCTATGGAAGATGCTATAAAAGAAGCTAATATTGAACCTAGCCAAGTTTCATATATAAATGCTCATGGAACATCAACACCATACAATGATTTATTTGAAACAAGAGCTATTAAAAAAGTCTTTAAAGATGATGCTAAAAATATACCTATATCATCGACTAAATCAATGACAGGGCATTTATTAGGAGCAGCTGGAGCAGTAGAATCAATTGCATGTATCAAGTCTTTAGAAGAAGGATATATACATCCAACTATAGGATACAGTGAAAGTGAAGAAGAGTTAGATTTAGATTATGTACCAAATGTAGGGAAAAAGTCAGATTTAAAATATGCATTAAATAACTCAATTGGATTTGGTGGTCATAATGCTTGTCTTTTATTTAAAAGATGGGAGTAATTGGAGGTAAATATGAATTTTAGTGAAATAAAAGAACTAATTAAATTAATAAATGACTCTGATTTATCTTATTTTGAAATCCAAGATGAAAAAGATTATATAAAAATGGATAAGTCTTTATCTAGAAACTATATCAATACTATAAATAATAATGATAATGTAGATACAAAAGCTTTTGGTAAATTAGCTCTAACTGATACTTCAGATATTTTGCAGTTAGAAGACACATCTACATTAATCTTAGAAAATAAATCAAGTGTATCTAATGATAATAATTTAAACAATGATGAAAATGATAGTGGGTTTGAATATATAAAATCACCTATAGTAGGGACTTATTATAAAGCGACATCACCTACATCGAATCCTTTTGTTACTACTGGCCAAATGGTTAAGAAAGGTGAAGTGGTGTGTATTATAGAAGCGATGAAGCTCATGAACGAAATAAGTGCAGAGTTTGATTGTGAAATCATAGATATATTAGGTGAAGATGGAAAAATGGTTGAGTATGGTCAACCTTTATTCAAAGTAAGGAGATTATAAATGTTAAATATTAAAGAAATAAAGGCAATTTTACCTCATACATATCCTTTTTTAATGATAGATAGAGTTGAAGAAGTGGTAGAAGGTAAAAGTGCAAAGGGATATAAAAATATAACTATAAATGAAAATTTCTTCAATGGACATTTTCCAGATTATCCTGTAATGCCAGGAGTATTAATACTTGAAGCCTTGGCACAAATGGGAGCAATATGTATACTTTCTATGGAAGATTTTAAAGGAAAAATCGGTTTCTTAGTAGGAGCTGATAAAGTTAGATGGAAAAAACAAGTTGTTCCTGGAGATAAATTAGATTTAGAAATAGAGATAATAAGATTAAAAGGAAGTATAGGAATTGGCAAAGGTAAAGCCACAGTAGATGATAAATTAGTCTGCGAAGGTGAGATAATGTTCGCTATTGGGTAGGTGTTATTATGTTAAAGAAAATACTTATAGCAAATAGAGGTGAAATTGCTATTAGAATAATTAGAGCTTGTAGAGAACTAGATATAAGAACTGTAGCAATTTACTCTGAAGGTGATAAAGATGCTCTTCATACACAAATGGCGGATGAAGCTATTTGTGTAGGTGGTCCTCTTACTAAAGATAGTTATTTAAATGTTACTAACATACTAAGTGCATGTGTATTAACTGGTTGTGAAGGTATACATCCTGGATTTGGATTTTTATCAGAAAATCCTAAATTTGCAAAGATGTGTGAAGAATGTAATATTAAGTTTATAGGACCTGATTTTGAAGTTATTGAGCTTATGGGAGATAAAGCAAAGGCTAGAAAAATTATGAAAAAAGCAAATGTGCCTGTAGTTCCAGGATATGAAGGTGAAATTAATTCATATGAACATGCACTTAAAATTTCAAATGAAATAGGATATCCATTGATGATAAAAGCAGCAGCCGGCGGTGGTGGTAAAGGTATCAGAATAGTAAGAGAACCTGGTGAATTTAAACATAATTATGAAGCGGCAAAGTTAGAGTCAAAAGCTTGTTTTGGAGAAGATAAATTATATATAGAGAAATATATAGAATGTCCACGTCATATAGAATTTCAAATACTTGCAGATGAATACGGAAATATAATTCATTTAGGAGAAAGAGAATGTTCTCTTCAAAGAAATAATCAAAAAGTGTTGGAAGAAGCACCTTCATGTTTTTTAGATAAATCTTTGAGAAATGAAATGGGTGAGGTAGCGGTTAGAGCTGCTAAGGCAGTTAATTATAAAAATGCAGGGACTATAGAATTTCTTGTTGATAAAAATGGGCACTTTTATTTTATGGAGATGAATACGAGAATACAAGTAGAGCACCCTATAACAGAAATGATAACTAATATAGATATCGTAAAAGAACAATTAAAAATAGCTTCTAATATGAAGTTAGATATTACTCAAGAAGATGTAAAAATCAATGGTCATGCTATAGAATGTAGAATAAATGCAGAAGATCCAAGTAATAATTTTAGACCATGTCCAGGTGTAATAAATGAACTATATGTACCTTCAGGACCAGGTGTAAGAGTTGATAGTGCAATTTATTGTGGATATGAAATACCTCCTTATTACGATTCTATGATAGGAAAATTAATAACATTTGGTGACGATAGGGAAAATGCTATTATAAAAATGAAAAGAGCATTAGATGAATTTGCTATAGGAGGAGTTATAACTAATATAGATTTTCAATACGAAATACTAGAGCATGAAGATTTTATTAATGGAGATTACAATACTTCATTTATAGAGACGAAGTTGGTGAATAATAATGCTTAAAAATTTATTTAGAAAAAGAGAGTATATAACAGTTAGTACTAGGGATTTAAATGAAAATTCCAATATACCGAACGTACCAAATGGTAGATGGATTAACTGTGATAAGTGTAAAAATATAATATATAAAGATGATTTAGAAAAAAATTTAAACATATGCACAAATTGTGGTTATCATTTTAAGATTTCAGCTTTAGAGAGAATAAATCAAATTTTTGATGAAAATAGTTTTTATGAATTATTTACAGATATAACTTCAGGTAATCCTTTGGGATTTGAAGGATATGAAGAAAAATTACAGCAAAATAAAAATAAATCAAAGCTAGATGAAGGTGTTGTAACTGGAGTAGGTAGCATAAACTTAAAAAAAGTCTGTGTTGCTATTATGGATAGTAATTTTATGATGGGAAGCATGGGTTGTGCAGTAGGTGAAAAAATAACTAGAATTATTGAGCATGCTACACAAAATAAGTTACCTCTTATAATATTTAGTGCATCCGGTGGTGCTAGAATGCAAGAAGGTATTCTTTCTTTAATGCAAATGGCTAAAACTTCTGTAGCTATTGGAAAACATAATAAAGCAGGACTATTATATATAAGTGTAATTACTAATCCTACTACGGGAGGAGTCACTGCTAGCTTTGCTATGCAAGGGGATATTATAATAAGTGAGCCTAATGCAGTTGTAGGATTTGCAGGAAGACGTGTCATAGAAAATACTATAAATGAAAAACTACCTGAAGATTTTCAAAGTGCTGAGTTTGCCTTAGAAAAAGGATTCATAGATGCTATAGTATCAAGAAAGGATTTAAAAAACTATTTATCTAAAATACTTAGCTTACATGAGGTGGTGGAATATGCAAAATAATGAAGAGTTAATCTGGAATAAGGTAAGTCTTGCTCGACATAAAGATAGACCTAATGCTAGGTTCTATATAGAGAACATATTTGATGAATTTATAGAGTTTCATGGAGATAGATCTTTTAGAGATGATAAAGCTATAATCGGTGGTATAGGTAAAATTAATTGTTTTAATGTTACAGTTATTGGTATAAATAAAGGTAAGAATACCAAAGAAAATATAGATTCAAATTTTGGTATGGTTCATCCAGAAGGTTATAAAAAGTCTTTAAGATTGATGAAGCAAGCTGAAAAATTTAAAAGACCGATTATTTGTTTTGTGGATACTCCAGGAGCATTTTGTGGAATAGGTGCTGAAGAAAGAGGTCAAGGTCATGCTATTGCCCAAAATCTAATTGAAATGAGCAGGTTAAAAACACCAATTATATCTATCATAATTGGAGAAGGAGGAAGTGGAGGAGCCTTAGCTTTAGCTCTTGGTGATAAAGTATATATGATGGAAAATTCTATTTATTCCATATTATCTCCAGAAGGATTTGCTTCGATATTATGGAAAGATGTAAGTAAAGCTAAAAAAGCTGCTTGCTCCATGAAAATAACATCACAAGATTTAGAGAAATTTAATATAATTGATGGGATAATAAAAGAACCTAAAAATGGAGCCCATGAAGAGCCTGAATTATCAGCTAATAGTATAAAAGCGTATATTTTAAAAGATTTAGAGGAATTAATAAATATAGATTATGATGAATTATTGAATAATAGATATGATAAGTTCAGAAATATGGGTAAATAGTAGTAATTATTATAAACAATTACTATAAATTTGATATAATACATAGTATCAATTGAATTTATTTAAGAAATTTATTATAATACATTTAAAATAAGAAATACGGAGAGCGGATACTATGAAAAATTCAGCAGAAGAGATATTAAACAGACTATTAGTACAATTATTTAATGATATTTTGCATATTGAAGAAAAAGCTATGAAAAATACGGAGTTTACCGATCTATCTATAACAGAAATTCATACAATAGAAGCAATAGGAACAGAGGGTAATAGAACTATGGGAGAAATTGCTCATGATTTAAGAATAACTGTTGGTACTCTTACTACAGCAATAAATAGACTAATCAAAAAGGGATATGTGGAGAGAAAGAGAATAGAAGAAGATAGAAGAGTAGTACTTGTAAGCTTAACTGAGAGTGGAAAAGCAGTTTTTCTTACTCACAGTGAATTTCACAAAGAAATGATAGATGAAATACTTGAAAGTTTCCAAGGTGAAGATTTAGAAGTTTTAAATAAGATACTTAGAAAAGCAATAAGATTCTTTGAAAGAAAATATCAAAGCTTCCAGTAGGAGGCTTTTTTATTTTAAAATTAAAGAAGGGATGAACTTTATCTAAAAGTCATCCCTTTAATTTTTGTGTAAATTTATATTAATGTTTTGAAGTATTTTATATCTTTAAAAATAAGATTATATTTCACTTGTTAAGTCATTAATAACTTCTTCAACTGATGATAATGAATTTATTTTATAAGCATCAGCACCACAAAATAGTAAGGCATCATCTACATTTCCCTTTACTGCATTAATTAAGGCTAAAGATATACAATATGGTGTATCTTTTGGTTTGCAAGAAATTAAACAGTTGTAGCATCTGCTTATTTTGGGTTTTGAAGTTGTTATATTCTCGATAAATTTATTTCTAATGGCTCTTCCTGGAAGACCTACAGGGCTTTTGACGATTACTATGTCTTCTTTCTTTGCATTTACATATGTATTTTTAAAGTTATCGTGAGCATCACACTCATAAGTAGCAACAAATCTAGTACCTACTTGAATACCTGAAGCACCCATATCAATATATTTCTTCACATCTGAACTAGAAGAAATTCCGCCAGCAGCAATTACTGGAATATTTTTGTTATATTTTTTCCCGTATTCATCAGCTATTTTTAATATGTAGCTAAATTCTTGATCATAATTAATAGAATTTATATAATCTAACTCATCATTACTAAAACCTAAGTGACCACCAGCTTTTGGACCTTCAACTATTATTAAATCAGCTGTTGTATTATATTTTTTGTCCCACATTTTAAGTATAACATTAGTAGCTTTAGCAGATGAAACTATAGGAGCAATTTTAGTAGAAGTATTATTAATTAAAGTAGGTAATTTCATAGGAAGTCCTGCTCCAGAAATAATGATATCACATCCTGCTTCTATAGCTGTTTTTACATGAGATTCATAATTATTCATAGCCACCATAAGATTAACTCCTATGATACCATTATTAGATTTTTCTTTAGCTAATTTAATATGCTTTTTTAAAGCTCTTAAATTAGCTTCTAAAGTATTTGTTTCAAAATCAGGTTCATCAAAACCAATATTAACTCCAGATATTATTCCAATTCCGCCTAATCTACTAATAGATGAAGCTAGATTTGATCTAGATATGCCTATACCCATACCACCTTGAATTATAGGTATTTTTGCTACTAAGTTTCCAATTACTAATTCTTTCATAAAAATTCCTCCCTTTTAGGCAAGGAAAATTTAAGTTTTACAATTTTTAATTAACTAAGATAAATAATATTATACTACAAAATGAAGGAATAATCATCCATAAGGATACAATAATAAAGATTTATTTTCTAATAAATTTTTATTTAAGTAATTCATAAAAGTATTTTTTTTCTTTTTATTGTCAAAAATCTCATAGAAAGGATAAGGGGGTGATTGAATGCCAAGAAGAAAAACGTATGTATGTAATAAATTAATAAGAAAAAGAATAAAGTACTTTTTAATAACATGTATACTATTATTTACTTATCTTACATATAGAATATTTAATATTGCTATTTTCAAAAATGAAGAATATGAAAGTAGAATCGAAAGTCAAAGTATAGAGACAGTAAACTTAAATAGTGGCAGGGGTATAATCTATGATAGGAATAACATACCACTTACTGATAAAATAAAAACTAAGGTACTTTTAGTTCCAAAAAAAGTTATAAGTGGAAATTTTTCCAACATATCATTAATAAAAAGTGCTACTAAATTAACGGAAGAAGATATTTATAAAGCAGTACAAAATCAACTATCATCTGAAATCATAGAAATAAATATTGATTATATTGATGAGGATAAAATCGATGAGTTGAAGGACAAAAATATATTAGTTAAAGAAAAAACTCTAAGATATTCTGATGATAACTTACTAACCCATTTAATAGGATATGTAAAAAAGTCAGAGAATACTGGAGTAAGTGGTATAGAGAAGTATATGAATGATGAATTGAAAGATAGCAATAAAAATTACGTGTCAGTTTTTAAGGCAGGTAATAATAATGGAGGATTAACATATTTAAAGGGAAGCTTAGAAGATATTTCACAAGAAGAAGGTAAGAACTTAAAATTAACTATAGATTCTAAGATTCAAGATAGAGTAGAAAAAATTATGGATAAAGAAGAAAATCCTAGTGCAGTAGTAATATCAGATGTTCAAACGGGTGAAATAATATCCATGTGTTCAAGACCTAATTTTAATCCTAATAATATATCTTCATATGCAAATAGTACCAAAGGTGAGCTTCAAAATAGAGCTTTATCAGTTACATATCCTCCGGGGTCAGTTTTTAAATTGGTAGTGTTATTTGCAGCATTAGATAATAATATTATAGATGAAAATTATAGATATAATTGTACTGGAAGTACCCAGGTAGGTTCAGGCGGTGAAGTTTTAAATTGTAATAACTTAACTTCTCATGGAATGGAGAGCCTAGAAGAGGCTGTAGCAAATTCTTGTAATACTGCCTTTTATGATATTGCAAAAAGAGTTGGAAGTGAAAAAATATTTGAGGCTATAAAAACACTGCATCTTGATGAAAAAGTAGATATAGGAATTGATGAAGAACAAAATTCAAGTATTCCTAAAGACATAGCTCTTAGTAACTTAGCAATAGGTCAAGATAAAATTGAGTTTACTCCTCTTCAAATAAATCAGCTGACTCAAATTATAGCTAATAATGGAACGTATAAGCAATTATATATATACGATAAAATAATAAATAATAATAAAGAAACTTTAAAAACTTATGAGAGAAACAAAAAAGAAGAGATAATATCTCCATATACTATGACACAAATAAAAAGATTAATGACGAGTGTTTCTTTAATAGGAACAGCTAAATCACTTTCAGATTTAGAAGGTGGATGTGGAGTAAAAACAGGAACAGCACAAAGTAGTCTAAATGGTAAATCTATTTCACATGGTTGGATAACAGGATTTTATCCTAGCGAAAATCCTAAATATGCTATAACTATTGTGGTAGAAGGAACTGAAAATGGTAATAAATCAGCAGTACCAATATTTAAAGAGATTTGCCAAAATTTAAAATAAATTTAATCTAGAATAGTCAACTTTAAGGATCCATTTTCATATAATTTAGAATGACACCTATAGAAGGGGGTGGCCTGTTGACTATTCTAAAATCATTTGAAAAACCATTAACCCCTGAAGAAGAAGTACATTACTTATCTTTATTAAAAAATGAAAATAATCAAGAGGCAAAAGAAATCTTGATAGAAAGAAACATGAGATTAGTTGCACATATTGCTAAAAAATATAATAACTCAAATGAGGATCAAGATGATCTTATATCAATCGGAACTATAGGTCTAATTAAAGCAATTGAGACATTTAAGGTCGATAAAGGTACTAGACTAGCTACTTATGCATCAAAATGTATAGAAAATGAAATCTTAATGAATATAAGAACAAATAAAAAGAATAAAGTTCAAGTATCTCTTCAAGATCCCATAGGAGTAGACAAGGAAGGTAACTCAATAAGCTTATTAGATATATTGGGAACTGAGCCTGATTATGTCATTGACCAGGTAGAATTAAAGGTACAAATTAGCAAGCTTTATGAAAAGTTAGATAAGATTCTTACAGATAGAGAGAAAGAGATAATACAATTGAGATATGGTCTTACTACTCTTGGCTATAAAACACAAAGAGAAATATCTCAAAAGCTAAATATATCTCGCTCCTATGTATCAAGAATTGAGAAAAAAGCACTTAAAAAGCTGAAAAAAGAATTAAAATCAGAAAAATGCCTTGATTAAGGCTTTTTTTGTCGTACATATCTTTTTACTTTTATTATTTTGATGCATGAAGTGACAAAATATTTAATATGATTATGTTAATATAACTTATATGATAGAAAATGAAGAAAAAGCAGAAAGTTCAAAGAAAAATAAC
>JAUMTV010000306.1 GCA_030531025.1 Turicibacter sp. | reverse complement strand
ATAGCTATGGTGAAATGCTTTCAACACAAATACCTGAATTCTTATATGAATTAGCGCAAGCAGTAGAACAATCTAATCTTGATTTTGAGCGTTATATTATCGAGGAAGACTCAGCATTTAATGAATTAGTGGAAAAATATATCGTTTAAATTAAGTTGGATTAGGAACCTATTAATAATAAAAAGAGAAATGATGCGGCATGGTGTCTAAATTTAATCGGACTCATGCCGTATTTTATTTGAATTCGGTAACGATGATACTCATTAATATGAATTTGGATATCGGTACTGTTACTTCGTCTAACGTTTAGTAAAATAGCAACTAATTGAGTAGACAATTTTGTCATAGATGAGTTTGAAATGAGTTTTATATCATACGATGGTTAATAATAAAGTAAATCAATTATATATAAGTCCAGATAAGTTTTTCATATCGGAAAACTTTTAAAGCCCTAGCAAAGGAGGATTAGATTATCTTTGATAATCGCTAGGTGACCCATTCCCTACTAATTGAGGAAACATGCTTCGCATGGTAGGTGACCCCTGGACGATAGTCTGTCTTAGTATTAAAGCGGCTTCTCAACCAAGTCTGTTATAAAAATATGAAATACATATCTGTTTCTATATAGGCTAGCTGAACTAAAGGATGAATGACTTCTTTGTCCACAAAGTCTAAAGGTGTTTCAAAGACATTTAAGATTTCTTGATATTCACTGATATTCTTAGGAGACTTTTTAATTTGTTGCTTTAATCCTTGCATCAAAAGTTTATCAATAAAGGTTAGTTTTTTATAATCCATTTGTCCTCTAAAATAAAAAATTGGATCATCTTCAATATGATTTCGATTTTTTATTTCTTGTGTGACTTGATCACTTGGTTTCATGAGACCGACAGCAAATAAAATTAAGGTTTCAGGTGGATAAGGGATTAAAAGGGTTAGAAGTTTTTTATAATCCCTTAGCTTCCCCATGTAAAGCGAACTTCCGAAAATGACCGTTTCATAGTAAATTAACTCGTATGCTCCGACTTCATGAATTTCTTTTAAATTAGCACCTAGCTTCTGTGCTATCCAGGTTGCATACTGTTTACTGGCTCCATATTTTGAGCTATAAATGACTAATGTTGATGACATCATTAGGCCCCCTTTTAGTCGTATGAAATGATTAAAAATGATGACTCATGTTGAGAAAAGAATCAATCTTCATTTAACAACTCTTAAATAGATATAAGTCCAGATAAGTTTTCATATTGGAAAACTTTTAAGCCCTACTAATGGAGGAAACATGCTTCGCATGGTAGGT
>JAUMTV010000305.1 GCA_030531025.1 Turicibacter sp. | reverse complement strand
CATTTCAAGAGTTTAGATGTCTGAGTGATTTAATATCAAAATTATCGATTTAATCTTTCTAAGAGTGAATAGATAAGTTGGATAGGATGGAGGGTTGATAAATGTTAGGTCAAAAAGTTAAAGTCATAATGGATCGCCCACTTGGATCAAAACATCCCAAATATGGTTTTATTTATCCAGTGAACTATGGCTATATTCCTCATACTAATGCTTTAGATGGTGAAGAAATAGATGCTTATGTCATTGGGGAATTTGCTCCTTTTCAGACGTTTGAAGGTTATGTGATAGCTATTATTCATCGAGACGATGATGTAGAAGATAAACTAGTCGTTTGCCATCAAAAAAAACGTTATAATCAATCGCAGATTGAAGCATTAGTTGAATTTCAAGAAAGATTTTTTCAGTCGAGAGTTGAGATGATCGAGTAAATGGATTATAAAATTAAACGAGTTGAAGCTTATGAAATAAGTAAGGTAGCAGCATTTTTAGTTGAACAATTTAAAGACGAGTTTTCAAAGTTAGCAGTAGAAAGAGAAATTCTAATTCAATTGTTTAGTCAAGCGATGCGAATTGAGCAATGCTTTATCGCGACTACTTATGAGCAAGTCATTGGACTAATTACTTACTCAACAATTTATCATGCCTCATTTGAAATTAGTATGAAAGAAGTAAAAAATATGATGGGGTGGAAGTCGTTACGGTTTTATTGTGATGTGATGCAAGGGGGAAGAATATTAAGTGAAGGTCAGATTTACTTAAATACGTTAGCGGTACATTCACAATATCGACGACAAGGCGTTGCGACAACACTATTGAAGTTTTTAATTAATGAAATAGAAGCTAGTGAATATTTACTCGATGTCTTATATACCAATTCTGAAGCTCTTCATTTATACCAACAGTTTGGTTTTCAAATCATTACAACGAAAAAACAGGAGTTACTATCTAAACTAAGATTAACTAAAAGGATTTCAATGAAATATGTTACAGGTGAAAATTTACAATAAATGACAATTATCACTGTTGATGGTTATATCGTAATATAATATAATAAAGAGGCAATAGGGGTGTGATTAGCAGTGAAAAAACTAGATTGATTGTGATTGAGCGTAAAGTCTTTCACGATTGGTTTAGTTTTTTTCTTTTATTCAGCTAAAAAGTTGAATGTAATAAATATTGATTATTTAAGAAATGAATTTCAGAGCTAATCATATTTAAATTGCTAGTGCCGCCTTTTTATAATCATGATCTATATATAAACAGATAAGTATTCTACATCTAAGGTGGCAAACAAAAATACTGATA
>JAUMTV010000036.1 GCA_030531025.1 Turicibacter sp. | reverse complement strand
CTTGTGGCTTAGGACCAAACTATGCTCAATTTGGGCATGGTATCCAACCATCTGAAGAGAAGGAAACATATACCCATCTATTTGAGATAAGTATATGTTATCAAAAAATATATACACAGTCAATATACATATCAATATAAATTTAACTCTATATTTATAGTATCATAGCTTATTACAACTCTTTTAACTAACTCCTGTAACATTAGCTTTTGCTCTCCTCTACTTGCTTTATCAAAAATCACTTCAAAATCCTTATACTTTTCTAATAAATAGAATATATCTGAAGTTTTATTTTCTATGGATTTAATTTCCTCACTTTGAACTTCTAAACTTGTTTTTATCTCTTCAATTTCATACTTTATTTTATTTATTAGGTTATTTATTATATCTATATCCGTACTACTTTCTCCCATAAATATCTTTTCAATTTCATTTGTAGCATTTTTTAATGCTTTATTTTTCTTCTCTAGATTTTTATTAAGTATACTTATATTTTCTTTTATATCTACTAGATACTCTTCTTTTTCTTTATTGTATCTCTCTTCTAATTTCTCTATTGATAAATTTCTCATAACAGATTTAATACTATCAATTATAATAGGTTCTATTTTAGTACTTATAAAATTTTTCGTTATTTGTGCTTTTATATCTCTACAATGTCTACATCGATAAGTGTGCGTTCTTTTTCCATCTTTTACTTTTACATAATCGATGTTTAGCTTTCTCTCTATACCATCTTCACATCTATGAAATAATAAACCTTCAAATAATATATCTGTCCTATTTGTATATCTTGTTGTACCTCTTGTATTTCTACTTTTAGCTCTTTCTTGCGCTTTAAAAAATACTTCATCAGAAATAATTCTTAACTCAGGAAAGTCTAATAATTCATCTTGATATTCTTTCATTCCTCTATATATATTATTATGAAGTATGCTAAATATCTTACTTTTTGTAAAAGGTTCTCCTCTTTTTAATATATTATTTTCTTTTAGTACTTCCATAACTTTTTGTGTCCCACTTTCTATATATGTTTCAAATATTAAAACGACTACTTTTCTTTCTTCTTCATCTATTACAAGTCTTTTGCCATCTACTTTATATCCAAAATTCGGTACCCCCCCACTATAACCATTTTTCTCTATAGTTGCTCTTTTACCTGCTTTTACTCTAAGACTTGTTTTCTTACTTTCATAGTTTGCTGTCCAAAACTTTATTGCTTGGATTAAGTCAGAAGTATCATTATCTTCATTTAATAGTCCTTCTGTAACTGATATAACTTTTACACCTTGTTCTTTCATAATAGACATAAATGATAATATCTCTAATCTACGACCTAAACGGTCTTGATTAAAACAAATTACTGTATCTAATTCACCATCTAAAGCCATCTGTATAAGTTCTTGTAATCCTTTTCTATCTTCTAGTTTTGTTTTAAATCCACTTACACCTTCTTCTTCTATAGTTTTATGAACTATTATTTTATTTTCCTCTACATATCTTTCTATACCATTTTTTTGACTTTCAAAATCTTGCATATCTGTCGATACTCTAAGTAAGACTACATTTTTTTTCATTACTTCCACCTTCTATTTCATCTTTCTCTAATCTCTTAATTATACTAACTACTATATCATAAAAACTATCAGTATCTATCTTATCTTCGCTGTAAATTATATTTACTTTCATATCTTCAACTTTTACTTTTTTCATATTTATTCTCATTCTCCTATTTTGTTTTAGTGCAAAATATGAAAACTTTGTATTATATGTGTATGTCCTTAATATTTTTATACATAATACATAGATTGTTACTTTTGCTGGTTATCTAAAAATTTATTTAAATAACTATTTCCAAAAAAAATAGGCAATGTAAAATATATTTATAATTATATTATCCAAAAATAAAATAATAGGGATATAACCACTTGGTTATATCCCTATTATTTTAGATGAAATCAATATTTTATTTAACTTTCTTAACTTAATTAGGAAGTTTCCTGTTCATCCTTATTTCGTACTATACATACGGATTATTTAATATTTTATTAGTTCCTTGTTTTGCATATTCTTCCTCAATCAGTCTATGTGTTAATTCATTAATATCAGAAAAACTCATCCCAGATTTAAATCCTTTTCCACCATCTATCCAACAGCAATTCATTAATCTATCAAACGTTGCTTCACAACTCCTTCTTGGTAGCTTAGCAAGAGTCGTATCAAAAAAGCTTGTACAATACGAGTAATGATGTGTGTGTATGAATTCATTCCATGATTCAATTACAGTTGCTTCATCCCTAATATCAACAATTTCAATTTGTTCAAGGTTTCTATCATCTACAGCTCCCCACGCTTTCTTAAGCATTGAAATTGCTTCAGCATCACTTTTAGGAGCACTATATCCAAAAATTGTAACCATATAGGCTACTTCTAAGGCATTAGCTAATGATTTCCACGATTTTCTAATTGCAGTATCAGAACTATAATCCTTATTTTTAATAGGAAATAGTAATTTTGTAGGTTCAAGTATATTTCCACATCTACATGAATTTCCTACATATCCCATAACATTATCAGCTTCACAGTAGCCTACAGCTACATTTCCGTGCAGAAAAGCTAATTGTGGCAGATTTTTAGTATATCTTAATGCACGAGCATAAGCTTGAATCAATAAAGGGTCCCAATTGAAAGTTGCAATAATATCTTTTCTTGTCAAACTCATTATTAGAAAATCATATACAGTTGGCTCATCTGGTAATTGATAATCAGCCATGTACTCTCGTATTTTTGCTTCTAATTCAAGTTTTACATCCATACACTTTGATTCATTAATACTTCGCTCATCAAGTTCCATATAAATATCTTCCAAATTTTCTGATGCTGTATTTATTGTAACTTTTGACAGTATGCTTTGTAACCCAAGTTTTTCAATAAACCCATCCATCGCAGATATCTTTTTTCCATTTTTATCTCCATTAGGTATTGCAGCACAGCTCGCTCCTGCACCTAATATGACAACATGAGGTTTACTCTTGAAAATTCTCTCATATTCATAGTACAGTTCTTCATTTTCTGATATCTCGCTATCATATTCTTTTAACATTTCATCTAAAGATGAAACGCAAGGATTATAAAGAATTTTATCATCTTCAATTTTTATTTTTCCATTACATACACTACCTAATACTGCTAGTGTATCAGAGAATTCTACTATTCCTTCACCATCATTCAATGGTGATCCAACAAGAATATCTCTGCATATTGCATTTTTAAGAAGTCCTCTCTTATCTTCATCACTTAGTTCTTTCCACATTTTATTTTCAAATATATCCATCAATTTCCCCCCCGTAATCATCAATCGTTATGCTCTTCAATACATTTTATTAAATTCCTATTTTAATAAATGAACTAAGTCAATTTAATGTATTGTAAAATAAGAACTGCACTAGATTAGATTTAAAATTTATCTAATTGTAGTTAGTATTTTATACAAAATCAAGATGATTTACTTATAAAAATAATTTTACACCCTTATTTCAATTAACATTATAAGTTCTAGTATTTTATTTTTCTCTATCATGCTTTTTATCTAACACTTTAATTTTTTGATTTATTCTAAATGTAAGTATATCTAATTTAATTGATAAATCGTCCAAAAAATTTGCTATCTTGTTTAACATATCTAATCTACTCCTCTTTATATTTATCTACGAAGTTATATAGCATATCCATATCTTTTTTACTCCCCTCATCCGCTTCTTCATATGCATAATCTAGGTATCCAGACTCTGGCACAGGTATCACAAATAATTCTTTTATATAATCAGCTGTTGCACATACACTTTCAACTATATACTCTCTATTTTCCTTACTATCATATCTTAATAATTCTAATAACTCTTTTTCATTTGAATTCATTATTCTTTTCTGAGTTTTATATGTTTTCTCAAGATAGTCTATATGCTTTCTTAATTTTTTAAAATATTCATCATCAAAATTTTCATCAAATTGAATTGTTACATCTGCAAAATTAAATGCTAACCACTCCTTTAATTTTAAAAATGCATACTCTGATATTCCTACTATTAGTTTGGTAAAGTCTTTTTCATAATCATTAATATTTCCCATTAATTTCTCCGCCTTTTTCAATTTCAATTTTTTATTAATATAATAACACAAAAAAACTATCAAAGCTAGTATTTCCAATTTGTACGTACAATTTCAACTATGTTTTATTTAAAATAAAAATAAGTAGGACTATAAATATTCCTATTCATATAGCCTACTTATTTTTATCATTTACTTAACCTATATAGTTATAAAATACTTATTTTATTAAATTATTTATAGCATTACCACCATCCATATTAGGTACATAAACATCGCCATCATCATACTTATATACGTTACCTAAACTATGTAGATGATAATCCTCTTCCTTAGGCTCTAGATTTAATATTCTTCGACTTTCATTCAAACTATATATTCCAGCCTTAAATAATTTATTTACATTATCAGCTACATCCTTGTAAGAACTTCTTAAAAATTCCGTAGTATCAAACTGAAAAAAATACCCTTCTTCTTTTTCTATTTCTAGTAATAAATATTTATCAAAAGCACTTTCTAATATTTCCATAAAAGGCATTAAAACCGTTTTATATATCTGATTCATATCTTTTATATCATTTAATCCTAACATTTGTAATACTTGTTCATTGGATAACTGTCTAGACTCCATTAATTGGCTTTCTTTTGGTTCTAATGATGTCTTTATAAATGTTGGTTTACTTCCATTAGTTAATAGTAAGTTAGTTCCTCTTCTTCCTGCATGGCTATCTTGTATTTGCTCTTTTAACTTCTTCCATACATCCAATTTAAAAGGTTGCTCAAATGCTAAAACTCCACGCATTTTATTACCTTCATTTAAATAGTTTTTATATGAATCTATTTCCTTAAGTCCTAAGGATAATAACTCTTTGTTTTTTTCAAGTAATCCTATCCCCTTTAAATGGTCTCTACTGTCTATTGTACATATAATTGTATCCATTATATTTGGATTATACTGAACTCTATCCATTTGTACCATCACATCTATATCCACTATACTACCATTATTGTCAAATTTTTTTCTAAAGTTTATACTTTCTGGATGTACATAGTTTATAGATTTAATTGTATTCAAGTCCCTAGATATCATACTATAGGCGTTACCGTATAATATTAAATCCTTAATCATTAGCCTTTTTAAGTCTACACCTGTAATTAATATATTAGGTTCATTATTTAACAACCTTATCCTATAGTCGTTTACCCTTTTTATATCTCCTGTTGCTGTATCTTCTTTATATAAATAAATAGGTATTGAACCAACTAAACCACTTATTAATTCTATTCCAAACTTTACAGCTGGAATATTATATATATTATTTTCTGTTGGTATTATGTCACCATTTTTGGTCAGTATGTTTTCCATATCACTATTTATATTTAATTTTACATCTCCTCTATTAGTCAATTTTTTAAATAATCCCATGCTTAATCACCTTTTTACATATAAAAAGGTGTACCATATTAGTACACCTAGTTTATTATGCTACCCTTCTTGTTTTTAGAGTAGTAGCTTTTAAAGTTCTTACAGCATCTTCATTAACTACTTTACCATCTGCATACATATCTAGTACAGTTAAAATCTTACCTGCTAACGCTTGTGTCGTATCATTTCCTATTACATTTAACTCCATATTTTGTTTTATTAACAAAGCATATGCATTTTCTATATTAGCAACACATAACACATTATCTTGCATAGTATCAACTATTTGCACCTCTAAACCTAATAGTCTATATAATATTCCATTTATATAGTCCTTACTTACTAAATATGTATTATCTCCATCTTTCATCTTAGCAACTCGTTTAAATGTATTTCTATTCATAAGAATAACCGCACCTGTGTAGTAAACTTGTGGTAAGTCATATACTAAATCTATTATAGTGTCTGCATTTAAAGTTCCTTCTATCACATTCTTAGTAACTAATCCTTCAAAGTTCTTATTACCATTTACGATAGCTGTACTTAATGCTTTATTGATTCTTCTCGCACATAATTCTGATACATAGTTAACAACATCTATTCCTGCATCATTTATAAGTTTTTTAGTTAATTGCACACCTGTAGCAACTCTTTGACCACTTAATTTGACTTTCTCATTAGTAAAGTCTTCTGGTGTTAAAGTCTCATCTTCACCTAGTATTACTGCATCTCCATTTTCAGTTTCCTTAACTACTTCTAAGTCCCCAGATATGCTATTAAATACTTTAACCTTGCCAACTATAGTTCCATCTTCAGTGACTTTTTTTAGTATTTCTTTCTCTAAAGTTATAGGTATTACATTTCCACCTGCTGTGGTATTCATTTCCCTAACTTCTCCTTTTAAAAAACTTCTTACTTCTTCATTAGATTTCATATTGTAACCTTCTTCCTTCATAATTATCTTATTATTTCTTATTTCATTGTCTAAGGTTTCTACCTCGTTTTTTAATTTGTTGAACTCTTTTTCAACATAAACTATGCCTCTTTCTTTTATTACTTCTGGCTGTATCAATTCATCCATTTTTACTAAAATGGCATTTCTTTTTTCTCTATTTCTTTTATTGTTCATATATCCACCTTTGTTATTTATTTAACATTAAAAATTAAAAAGAAAGAAAATAGAACATACCTTGTACCCTATTTTCTTTTATACACAATACATAATATATAAAGAACATTTACTATTATGTATTTTTTACTTCACTTATATAAGTATCTATAAAGTAAACCTTTTTGGTCAAACATAGTATATAAATATTTATATACTGTTTTTTAATATGTCAGTGGGACTTATATTATTTTCTACTACCCTTTTTCTTATAGCCTTCATAATCTTGAAATTAGACTGTCTGCTTCTCTTTCTATACATATCTGTATCATATAAGTAATGCATTAGAAATCGAACTTGTGTATTAGTTAATACATTTAGTAACATATCAAAATCTATACTAGAACTCTTTATCATTTCATCAACATAACAATCATCATATTTTATACTATTATACTGGCTATAAAATACTTCATCATCTCCAATAAAATCATATACAAAATGTTCTTGTACCCCTTCTAATGCTATCTCGTCATCTATTGATATTATATTAGTAAATCCTTGATTTTTCATAGTTTCATACTCTATATAATTAGCATACCTTTTATTAATAGTTTGTAGCCTTAAATCTAAGCTATTTCTAATATAAGTGAACATTCTAACTGTTTTCTCTCTCTCTAATAAGCATTCATTCAATAAGTTTATATTACTATCTAGTTTATCGACTATATATTTTCTTATAAATTCTATTGTTAAGCATACAGTTTCTTCTATTCCTTCCTCTTCATCTAACAATATTATTTTACTTGCTATACCATCTTTATTTATAATACTTTTATTCATATCTATTTTCATTGAATTAGCACGTTTTTTATATAAATTAAAACCAACTATAAATATTTTATCTAGTTGATGTTTCCCTTTTACATAAGGAATTTTTATTTTAACTCCTATGTCTCCCACTTTTTCTGATTCTATTTTTATATCTAGTAACTCTTTGCATATATCTTCTATTACCTCTTCTACGTTCTTATCTTGTGAAAATGGTACTATATTTATTAAAGACCTCATTTTTTCATATCTCCCTTACTTAATTCTTAAGTAACTATTGACTAAAAAAATAAGGAATGTAAAAATAATTGTTAATTTATGTTATTTTATATATAATAAATTTACATAATACATATAATAAACTATAATGTAAGATTCTATTAATATTACGTAGTAATATTAATAGGTCACCTTCGTTTCAATAAATCTAATTTTTTCTCACCCCTTTTACTTTCATATTTAAGAAAAAAATTTAAGAACAGTGGGCGTTAACCCTATATTATTTTTATATTTATATATATATAAATCGGGGGGATAAAATAAAAAAATAACCTATACATAATATTATGTACAGGTTATTATCGAATTAAGATTTATATGAAATTTTAAAAAGAATAAAACAAAGCTTAATACATTTCATTTTTCTAAGTTTTAAATAAAATATATACAATCCTACTTAATGCTATTCTAATACAGTATTATTCAATGTAAGATTTAAACATTTCTGCTAAAACAAAAGTAATTTTTTTGTTTTCTCTTTTCATAATAATAAGTATATCTAAAGTAAACTTTTTCTAATTATATTTTAAATCTATGCATTTATTTTAATTTCTAAAGTTGTTTTGAACTTTTTTATTGTACGCTCCCATACATCTCCAAAAGGATTTATATTGACTTCATCATTTGCCATAGATTCCATAGCCTATATATTTTGTATAACTCTATGACTATCTTCCTATATATTTTTCATTACTATTATCATAAATTTATTTCTAATAGAATGCGTATGTATATTAAAACTATATTTTATAAATCTATTATCATATCTATTTATCAAGGATTTAATTTGCCCCAATAGATACCTTCTTGCTTTTTTGTTAATGGTTTAATATGTATTCGTATATTTCCCATTTTCTATTCTAGGTTCACTTGGCTTGAAAAATGTTATTGAATATATCAAATAGTTAAACTTCTTTATTTTTAAATATTTACTCATAACTATACTCCTAAAAATTAGTATTATACCTTAATTAAAATCGGAAACAAGTTCCGATTTTGCGTATTCGCTACGCTCATACACATAAAAGTTTAAACTTAGACATCTGTAATAATACACCAATCAACTAAAAGTTATTAACGATGTCTAATTTTAAACTTTTAGTCTGCATATATTAATGACCTATTCATATCTTTAACATTCTTAATGACCATTTCTATTTCTTTACTCTTTATATGAAAAGGTCTACCCCACAAAGTATTATTTATTTCTTCTTCAAGACATAATTGAAACTCTTTATGAAGTCTATCTAACTCCTGTTGTTTCATTTCCTTTGTATTTCTTTCTAATAACTCATAAAAGTCTGCTTTTACATAATCTATATTCTTATTATATCTACTATCATCTACTTTTGTTTCTACAGCCAATTCAGTGGTAGTTATAACATATCCATCCCAGAAGTTTATACATTCATCATCATAATAGTTTTTCAGTTCTTCACATACTAATTTTCTAAACCTCTCAAATTCTCCATACATAAATATTATGGACATATCTGTTATAGTGGCTTTACCTTCTTTAGTTCTCATATCATTAAGAGTTTTAAATGCTCTCAATCTAGCATTTATGAAATTCTTATTATCCATTTCTTTTTCCAGAACAACAACAAAGTCCTTATCTTTATCCTTAAATTTGATATGTGTCTTTTTATCATATAGTATATATCCACTATTTTGCAATCTTCTTAATGCACTATCTATTCTTCTATTTAACTGGTATCCTATTTTTACTTTAAATTGATTTATATACTTAAAATCTATTCTAGTTTCTAATCGATATAATTCTATATTTTGCGATAATACCTTATACTTATTTGTTACAATATTCATTCTGTACAACAATTCAGTTGTAGTTATACTAACTTTTTTACCTCTATATTCAGTTAACAATTTATGAAGTATAATATCACCTATTTCTATACTCGTTTTAGAGGTATTACCTAATTTTCTTTTATCCATAAGTACTATATCATTACTTTTTATTTCATCTATTATAAATTTATTACCTTCTTTATGGTATGTGATAAATTTTTCTAACTTCTTAAGTTGAATTGATTTTGAACTTCCCTTTTTATATTCAATATTTAATATTTTACATAATTCTTTGTAATTTTTTATAACTTGTCCTACATATATTGTTTCTAATCCATTCATACTATTTTCTCCTTTTATCATTATTTAACTATAAATAACTATTTACAGTAAAAAACAATAATGTAAAGTATGATAAAAATAGAATTTTATTTTATCTGTTTATAATGTATAATTTATACATCTGCATGATAGTAGGTAAAAATAGTTGTGAAGGAGGTGTCTTATGGCTATAAGCTTATTACCCGACGATATATTAGATAGTTATGATGTTTTTGAATGGAATCATGCAACTTCAATACTTTTCTGTGACTTTCCTAATGAGTTTGATGAGATTATAAACATACTTAGGAATTTTAAATTGAAGAAAGAAGATATACTCAAAAATGGTGGTAGAAAATCACCTATAGCTGAATCACTTGATTCTCAATTCTATAAATTAAACTGGGAAGAGAAATGGTTTGATGTAAATATTAATGTAGATGGTAATTCCGTTTTAATACCTACTCACGGTGTTGACTGTTACAAAAATAGAGTTGCTGTTGAGGTTGAATGGAATAACAAAGACCCATTCTTTGATAGAGATTTAAATAACTTTAGACTCTTATTTGACTTAAATACAATAAGTGTTGGTGTTATAATTACTAGATGCTCTAATCTACAAGATATATTTAAAAATTTAGGTAAAGGTTCATCTTATGGTGCATCTACTACACATATGAATAAATTATTACCTAGAATACAATCTAATGGGGCTGGAGGATGTCCAGTTTTAGCATTTGGAATATCTGAAAGGTTATACGAAGAATAATTTAATTAGAGTAATATATCATTAATATGAATATTACTCTAATTACTATTTATTTTTCTTTACTATTATTAAAGTTTCTAAAACACTCTTTTTTCTTTCTTCTGTTCTTCCCATAGTTGAATGACTATGTTCAAATAACTTTAAGTTAATATCATAATTTAATTTTGTATTATCTATATTTAATAATTTATTAATATTTATATTTATTTCATCAGTATCTTTATTTTCTTCTAACTGATTTTTTTCTTCTTTATCTATATAATTCTTAATTAAATCTAAATGTATATTTTCATCAATGCTAATGTTATTGAATATACAATATGCATCAAATAATATTGTTTCTAGCAAAATCATACAAGTAGAACTATTTGCATAACTTAATACTAACTCACATTCATTTTTTTCTAACTTATAAAACATACTCTTAAAAGCATCTCTCACCTTTGTTGAAATACAAAATGGAGATTGATGTCTATCTGTTCTATATCTACCTCCATATTTGACTGTAGGATAATCATATCTTACAAAGGTTTCTAAAACATGATAAAACCTTGAATAATGAACAGAACAGTATGGAGGGTCAGCATAAACTAATGTATTCTTATCTAGTTCACTTATACAATCCTTATAATTTAAAGCATATGTTTCTATCTCACAATGATTATCTATCATGTTTTCTTTAATTTCATTAAATTTTCTTATAAACATTTCTTCCATTGTTTTACGCCTATATATCAGAATATCATTCATAGAACTATCTTTTTCTGCTTTTCTATATTGTGCATAATGACCTGTACTTTGAGAATTATAAGCCATAGCATACATTGTACAAGATAATATTAAATTGTATAAAGGCTCAACATTAGCATATTTATCAGCTATACATCTGAAAGCGTCTATCCATACACATTGTCTAAAATTCCAATATGTTCCTGAATATTCTTTTGCAAATAAATGATACTTTAATATTTCTTCACTACTAGAGTTTTTAATTAAATCATAAAATGATTCATTCTTATTTAAATCTTGTTGAAATTTTTCTATATCATTAAATGCCTTTAAATCAAATTCTATATCATAATTAGACTTATTCCAATAATGGCTAAACTCATTTTTCCATATTTCTACTATATCTTTAACTTCTTTTACTATATCTTCAGCTGTCGGATATACATTCCAATCAAATTGAGATAAGTATGTTTTTGTGAAAATACTTGAGTAAATTTGTATGTCGTTAGATATAAATTTTATATTATTACTTCTTAATGCTCCAGCCAATGTACTTGAACCTGCGAATAAGTCACATACTGCCTGATTATCCTTATGAACTTCATTTAATCCTCTCACAACATAGTTTATAATTTCTGTTTTTGAACCCATGTACTTTACTAAACTTGGTATATTTTCACTTAATACTAACAACTATAACTTCTTCCTTTCTCTAACTGATTTAAAAATGTATATAATATATTATTTTGTTTATAACTTATATATTATATCATAGTTATTCTAAATTTTTAATATTTTATATATACATCTAATGTATACTTCTTATTATATCTATCTTTTATTTATTTTTATATAATTTACAATGAAGCACGTATCAATATTTCATATATAAATCTTCTATCATACTTATTACATATTTTAGGCTTACAGCATACATTAACAACTTGTGTACCAGATATCTTTAAATCATATTTTATTTTGCTAAACCTCCATTCAGATATATTTAATACTTCACATACTTCATATTTAAACATATCTAATACAACTTTGTTTTCTCTATAAAATTTCAATATTATTTCATCACTTTGTTTTGCTAAATGTTCTTTTAGTAAGTTTTTTGTTTCTTGTGAGTTCAATTCACTATATCCTTTTATACCTATTCTTCCTAAAGTTTTCTTACAAGCTGATGTTAAAACTCTATCTATAAATTTTAATGTATCTTGTATTATTATTCTATCTACATCATCTACTTCATACTCTTTATAATTAAAATTCATTATATCTAAAAAAATATTATATAAACTATTATCATCTTTACTGTTTCCATAAACAATTTTCATATCTTCAATATTCATAGTACTTTTACCTTTGTATTGTATTTTTATTCTTAAAATTGTCATTATAATCTAGAGTATAAACAATTCGTACAACTCCCCTCAATTTGCTTAATACATTTCTTCCTTCCTCATATACATTTATTATACTTGACCTAATCACACTGATTTTTTATTTTTCATATATTTTCAATAAGCATATTAACTATGTCCTTAGTCGTATTTTACTAATATACTATTGATTTCATATACTCTAAACTCTTATCCTTGAAGGCTTAGCCAAACGGACATAGTTACCCACACACAATTGTGAGTAGCTTTCCATTTATCCCAGTTAGGATAGGTATGTTACGACCATACAACGATCTGGACTAGTACACGCTATTTACAATATCTATGTTGGTAATCTAATACCTGCTATATCCAACCCCATAGCCATAATTAGAAATGATATTGCCCTCAAATTGGACTTCCTACCCCACCTATTTATATTTATGGCTCGTGGTTGCCATTCTCACCCCTTCAATATGGTACTAGACATATTTTATATGGTGTTGGGACTTGTCCTATCTTAGAACATCACCCAAGTGTTTTGTCGGCACCCCCTGTACTCTATCGAGCCTTTCGGTTAGCTATCTAGGTCAAACACTCTTCCTTCTAACACCTTTTGTGGTATAATAAAAATAACCACTTATTAAGTTTTCACTTAATAGATGGTTATTTGTTTATTTCGGAGAAGAGAAGGAAACATATACCCATCTATTTGAGATAAGTATATGTTATCAAAAAATATATACACAGTCAATATACATATCAATATAAATTTAACTCTATATTTATAGTATCATAGCTTATTACAACTCTTTTAACTAACTCCTGTAACATTAGCTTTTGCTCTCCTCTACTTGCTTTATCAAAAATCACTTCAAAATCCTTATACTTTTCTAATAAATAGAATATATCTGAAGTTTTATTTTCTATGGATTTAATTTCCTCACTTTGAACTTCTAAACTTGTTTTTATCTCTTCAATTTCATACTTTATTTTATTTATTAGGTTATTTATTATATCTATATCCGTACTACTTTCTCCCATAAATATCTTTTCAATTTCATTTGTAGCATTTTTTAATGCTTTATTTTTCTTCTCTAGATTTTTATTAAGTATACTTATATTTTCTTTTATATCTACTAGATACTCTTCTTTTTCTTTATTGTATCTCTCTTCTAATTTCTCTATTGATAAATTTCTCATAACAGATTTAATACTATCAATTATAATAGGTTCTATTTTAGTACTTATAAAATTTTTCGTTATTTGTGCTTTTATATCTCTACAATGTCTACATCGATAAGTGTGCGTTCTTTTTCCATCTTTTACTTTTACATAATCGATGTTTAGCTTTCTCTCTATACCATCTTCACATCTATGAAATAATAAACCTTCAAATAATATATCTGTCCTATTTGTATATCTTGTTGTACCTCTTGTATTTCTACTTTTAGCTCTTTCTTGCGCTTTAAAAAATACTTCATCAGAAATAATTCTTAACTCAGGAAAGTCTAATAATTCATCTTGATATTCTTTCATTCCTCTATATATATTATTATGAAGTATGCTAAATATCTTACTTTTTGTAAAAGGTTCTCCTCTTTTTAATATATTATTTTCTTTTAGTACTTCCATAACTTTTTGTGTCCCACTTTCTATATATGTTTCAAATATTAAAACGACTACTTTTCTTTCTTCTTCATCTATTACAAGTCTTTTGCCATCTACTTTATATCCAAAATTCGGTACCCCCCCACTATAACCATTTTTCTCTATAGTTGCTCTTTTACCTGCTTTTACTCTAAGACTTGTTTTCTTACTTTCATAGTTTGCTGTCCAAAACTTTATTGCTTGGATTAAGTCAGAAGTATCATTATCTTCATTTAATAGTCCTTCTGTAACTGATATAACTTTTACACCTTGTTCTTTCATAATAGACATAAATGATAATATCTCTAATCTACGACCTAAACGGTCTTGATTAAAACAAATTACTGTATCTAATTCACCATCTAAAGCCATCTGTATAAGTTCTTGTAATCCTTTTCTATCTTCTAGTTTTGTTTTAAATCCACTTACACCTTCTTCTTCTATAGTTTTATGAACTATTATTTTATTTTCCTCTACATATCTTTCTATACCATTTTTTTGACTTTCAAAATCTTGCATATCTGTCGATACTCTAAGTAAGACTACATTTTTTTTCATTACTTCCACCTTCTATTTCATCTTTCTCTAATCTCTTAATTATACTAACTACTATATCATAAAAACTATCAGTATCTATCTTATCTTCGCTGTAAATTATATTTACTTTCATATCTTCAACTTTTACTTTTTTCATATTTATTCTCATTCTCCTATTTTGTTTTAGTGCAAAATATGAAAACTTTGTATTATATGTGTATGTCCTTAATATTTTTATACATAATACATAGATTGTTACTTTTGCTGGTTATCTAAAAATTTATTTAAATAACTATTTCCAAAAAAAATAGGCAATGTAAAATATATTTATAATTATATTATCCAAAAATAAAATAATAGGGATATAACCACTTGGTTATATCCCTATTATTTTAGATGAAATCAATATTTTATTTAACTTTCTTAACTTAATTAGGAAGTTTCCTGTTCATCCTTATTTCGTACTATACATACGGATTATTTAATATTTTATTAGTTCCTTGTTTTGCATATTCTTCCTCAATCAGTCTATGTGTTAATTCATTAATATCAGAAAAACTCATCCCAGATTTAAATCCTTTTCCACCATCTATCCAACAGCAATTCATTAATCTATCAAACGTTGCTTCACAACTCCTTCTTGGTAGCTTAGCAAGAGTCGTATCAAAAAAGCTTGTACAATACGAGTAATGATGTGTGTGTATGAATTCATTCCATGATTCAATTACAGTTGCTTCATCCCTAATATCAACAATTTCAATTTGTTCAAGGTTTCTATCATCTACAGCTCCCCACGCTTTCTTAAGCATTGAAATTGCTTCAGCATCACTTTTAGGAGCACTATATCCAAAAATTGTAACCATATAGGCTACTTCTAAGGCATTAGCTAATGATTTCCACGATTTTCTAATTGCAGTATCAGAACTATAATCCTTATTTTTAATAGGAAATAGTAATTTTGTAGGTTCAAGTATATTTCCACATCTACATGAATTTCCTACATATCCCATAACATTATCAGCTTCACAGTAGCCTACAGCTACATTTCCGTGCAGAAAAGCTAATTGTGGCAGATTTTTAGTATATCTTAATGCACGAGCATAAGCTTGAATCAATAAAGGGTCCCAATTGAAAGTTGCAATAATATCTTTTCTTGTCAAACTCATTATTAGAAAATCATATACAGTTGGCTCATCTGGTAATTGATAATCAGCCATGTACTCTCGTATTTTTGCTTCTAATTCAAGTTTTACATCCATACACTTTGATTCATTAATACTTCGCTCATCAAGTTCCATATAAATATCTTCCAAATTTTCTGATGCTGTATTTATTGTAACTTTTGACAGTATGCTTTGTAACCCAAGTTTTTCAATAAACCCATCCATCGCAGATATCTTTTTTCCATTTTTATCTCCATTAGGTATTGCAGCACAGCTCGCTCCTGCACCTAATATGACAACATGAGGTTTACTCTTGAAAATTCTCTCATATTCATAGTACAGTTCTTCATTTTCTGATATCTCGCTATCATATTCTTTTAACATTTCATCTAAAGATGAAACGCAAGGATTATAAAGAATTTTATCATCTTCAATTTTTATTTTTCCATTACATACACTACCTAATACTGCTAGTGTATCAGAGAATTCTACTATTCCTTCACCATCATTCAATGGTGATCCAACAAGAATATCTCTGCATATTGCATTTTTAAGAAGTCCTCTCTTATCTTCATCACTTAGTTCTTTCCACATTTTATTTTCAAATATATCCATCAATTTCCCCCCCGTAATCATCAATCGTTATGCTCTTCAATACATTTTATTAAATTCCTATTTTAATAAATGAACTAAGTCAATTTAATGTATTGTAAAATAAGAACTGCACTAGATTAGATTTAAAATTTATCTAATTGTAGTTAGTATTTTATACAAAATCAAGATGATTTACTTATAAAAATAATTTTACACCCTTATTTCAATTAACATTATAAGTTCTAGTATTTTATTTTTCTCTATCATGCTTTTTATCTAACACTTTAATTTTTTGATTTATTCTAAATGTAAGTATATCTAATTTAATTGATAAATCGTCCAAAAAATTTGCTATCTTGTTTAACATATCTAATCTACTCCTCTTTATATTTATCTACGAAGTTATATAGCATATCCATATCTTTTTTACTCCCCTCATCCGCTTCTTCATATGCATAATCTAGGTATCCAGACTCTGGCACAGGTATCACAAATAATTCTTTTATATAATCAGCTGTTGCACATACACTTTCAACTATATACTCTCTATTTTCCTTACTATCATATCTTAATAATTCTAATAACTCTTTTTCATTTGAATTCATTATTCTTTTCTGAGTTTTATATGTTTTCTCAAGATAGTCTATATGCTTTCTTAATTTTTTAAAATATTCATCATCAAAATTTTCATCAAATTGAATTGTTACATCTGCAAAATTAAATGCTAACCACTCCTTTAATTTTAAAAATGCATACTCTGATATTCCTACTATTAGTTTGGTAAAGTCTTTTTCATAATCATTAATATTTCCCATTAATTTCTCCGCCTTTTTCAATTTCAATTTTTTATTAATATAATAACACAAAAAAACTATCAAAGCTAGTATTTCCAATTTGTACGTACAATTTCAACTATGTTTTATTTAAAATAAAAATAAGTAGGACTATAAATATTCCTATTCATATAGCCTACTTATTTTTATCATTTACTTAACCTATATAGTTATAAAATACTTATTTTATTAAATTATTTATAGCATTACCACCATCCATATTAGGTACATAAACATCGCCATCATCATACTTATATACGTTACCTAAACTATGTAGATGATAATCCTCTTCCTTAGGCTCTAGATTTAATATTCTTCGACTTTCATTCAAACTATATATTCCAGCCTTAAATAATTTATTTACATTATCAGCTACATCCTTGTAAGAACTTCTTAAAAATTCCGTAGTATCAAACTGAAAAAAATACCCTTCTTCTTTTTCTATTTCTAGTAATAAATATTTATCAAAAGCACTTTCTAATATTTCCATAAAAGGCATTAAAACCGTTTTATATATCTGATTCATATCTTTTATATCATTTAATCCTAACATTTGTAATACTTGTTCATTGGATAACTGTCTAGACTCCATTAATTGGCTTTCTTTTGGTTCTAATGATGTCTTTATAAATGTTGGTTTACTTCCATTAGTTAATAGTAAGTTAGTTCCTCTTCTTCCTGCATGGCTATCTTGTATTTGCTCTTTTAACTTCTTCCATACATCCAATTTAAAAGGTTGCTCAAATGCTAAAACTCCACGCATTTTATTACCTTCATTTAAATAGTTTTTATATGAATCTATTTCCTTAAGTCCTAAGGATAATAACTCTTTGTTTTTTTCAAGTAATCCTATCCCCTTTAAATGGTCTCTACTGTCTATTGTACATATAATTGTATCCATTATATTTGGATTATACTGAACTCTATCCATTTGTACCATCACATCTATATCCACTATACTACCATTATTGTCAAATTTTTTTCTAAAGTTTATACTTTCTGGATGTACATAGTTTATAGATTTAATTGTATTCAAGTCCCTAGATATCATACTATAGGCGTTACCGTATAATATTAAATCCTTAATCATTAGCCTTTTTAAGTCTACACCTGTAATTAATATATTAGGTTCATTATTTAACAACCTTATCCTATAGTCGTTTACCCTTTTTATATCTCCTGTTGCTGTATCTTCTTTATATAAATAAATAGGTATTGAACCAACTAAACCACTTATTAATTCTATTCCAAACTTTACAGCTGGAATATTATATATATTATTTTCTGTTGGTATTATGTCACCATTTTTGGTCAGTATGTTTTCCATATCACTATTTATATTTAATTTTACATCTCCTCTATTAGTCAATTTTTTAAATAATCCCATGCTTAATCACCTTTTTACATATAAAAAGGTGTACCATATTAGTACACCTAGTTTATTATGCTACCCTTCTTGTTTTTAGAGTAGTAGCTTTTAAAGTTCTTACAGCATCTTCATTAACTACTTTACCATCTGCATACATATCTAGTACAGTTAAAATCTTACCTGCTAACGCTTGTGTCGTATCATTTCCTATTACATTTAACTCCATATTTTGTTTTATTAACAAAGCATATGCATTTTCTATATTAGCAACACATAACACATTATCTTGCATAGTATCAACTATTTGCACCTCTAAACCTAATAGTCTATATAATATTCCATTTATATAGTCCTTACTTACTAAATATGTATTATCTCCATCTTTCATCTTAGCAACTCGTTTAAATGTATTTCTATTCATAAGAATAACCGCACCTGTGTAGTAAACTTGTGGTAAGTCATATACTAAATCTATTATAGTGTCTGCATTTAAAGTTCCTTCTATCACATTCTTAGTAACTAATCCTTCAAAGTTCTTATTACCATTTACGATAGCTGTACTTAATGCTTTATTGATTCTTCTCGCACATAATTCTGATACATAGTTAACAACATCTATTCCTGCATCATTTATAAGTTTTTTAGTTAATTGCACACCTGTAGCAACTCTTTGACCACTTAATTTGACTTTCTCATTAGTAAAGTCTTCTGGTGTTAAAGTCTCATCTTCACCTAGTATTACTGCATCTCCATTTTCAGTTTCCTTAACTACTTCTAAGTCCCCAGATATGCTATTAAATACTTTAACCTTGCCAACTATAGTTCCATCTTCAGTGACTTTTTTTAGTATTTCTTTCTCTAAAGTTATAGGTATTACATTTCCACCTGCTGTGGTATTCATTTCCCTAACTTCTCCTTTTAAAAAACTTCTTACTTCTTCATTAGATTTCATATTGTAACCTTCTTCCTTCATAATTATCTTATTATTTCTTATTTCATTGTCTAAGGTTTCTACCTCGTTTTTTAATTTGTTGAACTCTTTTTCAACATAAACTATGCCTCTTTCTTTTATTACTTCTGGCTGTATCAATTCATCCATTTTTACTAAAATGGCATTTCTTTTTTCTCTATTTCTTTTATTGTTCATATATCCACCTTTGTTATTTATTTAACATTAAAAATTAAAAAGAAAGAAAATAGAACATACCTTGTACCCTATTTTCTTTTATACACAATACATAATATATAAAGAACATTTACTATTATGTATTTTTTACTTCACTTATATAAGTATCTATAAAGTAAACCTTTTTGGTCAAACATAGTATATAAATATTTATATACTGTTTTTTAATATGTCAGTGGGACTTATATTATTTTCTACTACCCTTTTTCTTATAGCCTTCATAATCTTGAAATTAGACTGTCTGCTTCTCTTTCTATACATATCTGTATCATATAAGTAATGCATTAGAAATCGAACTTGTGTATTAGTTAATACATTTAGTAACATATCAAAATCTATACTAGAACTCTTTATCATTTCATCAACATAACAATCATCATATTTTATACTATTATACTGGCTATAAAATACTTCATCATCTCCAATAAAATCATATACAAAATGTTCTTGTACCCCTTCTAATGCTATCTCGTCATCTATTGATATTATATTAGTAAATCCTTGATTTTTCATAGTTTCATACTCTATATAATTAGCATACCTTTTATTAATAGTTTGTAGCCTTAAATCTAAGCTATTTCTAATATAAGTGAACATTCTAACTGTTTTCTCTCTCTCTAATAAGCATTCATTCAATAAGTTTATATTACTATCTAGTTTATCGACTATATATTTTCTTATAAATTCTATTGTTAAGCATACAGTTTCTTCTATTCCTTCCTCTTCATCTAACAATATTATTTTACTTGCTATACCATCTTTATTTATAATACTTTTATTCATATCTATTTTCATTGAATTAGCACGTTTTTTATATAAATTAAAACCAACTATAAATATTTTATCTAGTTGATGTTTCCCTTTTACATAAGGAATTTTTATTTTAACTCCTATGTCTCCCACTTTTTCTGATTCTATTTTTATATCTAGTAACTCTTTGCATATATCTTCTATTACCTCTTCTACGTTCTTATCTTGTGAAAATGGTACTATATTTATTAAAGACCTCATTTTTTCATATCTCCCTTACTTAATTCTTAAGTAACTATTGACTAAAAAAATAAGGAATGTAAAAATAATTGTTAATTTATGTTATTTTATATATAATAAATTTACATAATACATATAATAAACTATAATGTAAGATTCTATTAATATTACGTAGTAATATTAATAGGTCACCTTCGTTTCAATAAATCTAATTTTTTCTCACCCCTTTTACTTTCATATTTAAGAAAAAAATTTAAGAACAGTGGGCGTTAACCCTATATTATTTTTATATTTATATATATATAAATCGGGGGGATAAAATAAAAAAATAACCTATACATAATATTATGTACAGGTTATTATCGAATTAAGATTTATATGAAATTTTAAAAAGAATAAAACAAAGCTTAATACATTTCATTTTTCTAAGTTTTAAATAAAATATATACAATCCTACTTAATGCTATTCTAATACAGTATTATTCAATGTAAGATTTAAACATTTCTGCTAAAACAAAAGTAATTTTTTTGTTTTCTCTTTTCATAATAATAAGTATATCTAAAGTAAACTTTTTCTAATTATATTTTAAATCTATGCATTTATTTTAATTTCTAAAGTTGTTTTGAACTTTTTTATTGTACGCTCCCATACATCTCCAAAAGGATTTATATTGACTTCATCATTTGCCATAGATTCCATAGCCTATATATTTTGTATAACTCTATGACTATCTTCCTATATATTTTTCATTACTATTATCATAAATTTATTTCTAATAGAATGCGTATGTATATTAAAACTATATTTTATAAATCTATTATCATATCTATTTATCAAGGATTTAATTTGCCCCAATAGATACCTTCTTGCTTTTTTGTTAATGGTTTAATATGTATTCGTATATTTCCCATTTTCTATTCTAGGTTCACTTGGCTTGAAAAATGTTATTGAATATATCAAATAGTTAAACTTCTTTATTTTTAAATATTTACTCATAACTATACTCCTAAAAATTAGTATTATACCTTAATTAAAATCGGAAACAAGTTCCGATTTTGCGTATTCGCTACGCTCATACACATAAAAGTTTAAACTTAGACATCTGTAATAATACACCAATCAACTAAAAGTTATTAACGATGTCTAATTTTAAACTTTTAGTCTGCATATATTAATGACCTATTCATATCTTTAACATTCTTAATGACCATTTCTATTTCTTTACTCTTTATATGAAAAGGTCTACCCCACAAAGTATTATTTATTTCTTCTTCAAGACATAATTGAAACTCTTTATGAAGTCTATCTAACTCCTGTTGTTTCATTTCCTTTGTATTTCTTTCTAATAACTCATAAAAGTCTGCTTTTACATAATCTATATTCTTATTATATCTACTATCATCTACTTTTGTTTCTACAGCCAATTCAGTGGTAGTTATAACATATCCATCCCAGAAGTTTATACATTCATCATCATAATAGTTTTTCAGTTCTTCACATACTAATTTTCTAAACCTCTCAAATTCTCCATACATAAATATTATGGACATATCTGTTATAGTGGCTTTACCTTCTTTAGTTCTCATATCATTAAGAGTTTTAAATGCTCTCAATCTAGCATTTATGAAATTCTTATTATCCATTTCTTTTTCCAGAACAACAACAAAGTCCTTATCTTTATCCTTAAATTTGATATGTGTCTTTTTATCATATAGTATATATCCACTATTTTGCAATCTTCTTAATGCACTATCTATTCTTCTATTTAACTGGTATCCTATTTTTACTTTAAATTGATTTATATACTTAAAATCTATTCTAGTTTCTAATCGATATAATTCTATATTTTGCGATAATACCTTATACTTATTTGTTACAATATTCATTCTGTACAACAATTCAGTTGTAGTTATACTAACTTTTTTACCTCTATATTCAGTTAACAATTTATGAAGTATAATATCACCTATTTCTATACTCGTTTTAGAGGTATTACCTAATTTTCTTTTATCCATAAGTACTATATCATTACTTTTTATTTCATCTATTATAAATTTATTACCTTCTTTATGGTATGTGATAAATTTTTCTAACTTCTTAAGTTGAATTGATTTTGAACTTCCCTTTTTATATTCAATATTTAATATTTTACATAATTCTTTGTAATTTTTTATAACTTGTCCTACATATATTGTTTCTAATCCATTCATACTATTTTCTCCTTTTATCATTATTTAACTATAAATAACTATTTACAGTAAAAAACAATAATGTAAAGTATGATAAAAATAGAATTTTATTTTATCTGTTTATAATGTATAATTTATACATCTGCATGATAGTAGGTAAAAATAGTTGTGAAGGAGGTGTCTTATGGCTATAAGCTTATTACCCGACGATATATTAGATAGTTATGATGTTTTTGAATGGAATCATGCAACTTCAATACTTTTCTGTGACTTTCCTAATGAGTTTGATGAGATTATAAACATACTTAGGAATTTTAAATTGAAGAAAGAAGATATACTCAAAAATGGTGGTAGAAAATCACCTATAGCTGAATCACTTGATTCTCAATTCTATAAATTAAACTGGGAAGAGAAATGGTTTGATGTAAATATTAATGTAGATGGTAATTCCGTTTTAATACCTACTCACGGTGTTGACTGTTACAAAAATAGAGTTGCTGTTGAGGTTGAATGGAATAACAAAGACCCATTCTTTGATAGAGATTTAAATAACTTTAGACTCTTATTTGACTTAAATACAATAAGTGTTGGTGTTATAATTACTAGATGCTCTAATCTACAAGATATATTTAAAAATTTAGGTAAAGGTTCATCTTATGGTGCATCTACTACACATATGAATAAATTATTACCTAGAATACAATCTAATGGGGCTGGAGGATGTCCAGTTTTAGCATTTGGAATATCTGAAAGGTTATACGAAGAATAATTTAATTAGAGTAATATATCATTAATATGAATATTACTCTAATTACTATTTATTTTTCTTTACTATTATTAAAGTTTCTAAAACACTCTTTTTTCTTTCTTCTGTTCTTCCCATAGTTGAATGACTATGTTCAAATAACTTTAAGTTAATATCATAATTTAATTTTGTATTATCTATATTTAATAATTTATTAATATTTATATTTATTTCATCAGTATCTTTATTTTCTTCTAACTGATTTTTTTCTTCTTTATCTATATAATTCTTAATTAAATCTAAATGTATATTTTCATCAATGCTAATGTTATTGAATATACAATATGCATCAAATAATATTGTTTCTAGCAAAATCATACAAGTAGAACTATTTGCATAACTTAATACTAACTCACATTCATTTTTTTCTAACTTATAAAACATACTCTTAAAAGCATCTCTCACCTTTGTTGAAATACAAAATGGAGATTGATGTCTATCTGTTCTATATCTACCTCCATATTTGACTGTAGGATAATCATATCTTACAAAGGTTTCTAAAACATGATAAAACCTTGAATAATGAACAGAACAGTATGGAGGGTCAGCATAAACTAATGTATTCTTATCTAGTTCACTTATACAATCCTTATAATTTAAAGCATATGTTTCTATCTCACAATGATTATCTATCATGTTTTCTTTAATTTCATTAAATTTTCTTATAAACATTTCTTCCATTGTTTTACGCCTATATATCAGAATATCATTCATAGAACTATCTTTTTCTGCTTTTCTATATTGTGCATAATGACCTGTACTTTGAGAATTATAAGCCATAGCATACATTGTACAAGATAATATTAAATTGTATAAAGGCTCAACATTAGCATATTTATCAGCTATACATCTGAAAGCGTCTATCCATACACATTGTCTAAAATTCCAATATGTTCCTGAATATTCTTTTGCAAATAAATGATACTTTAATATTTCTTCACTACTAGAGTTTTTAATTAAATCATAAAATGATTCATTCTTATTTAAATCTTGTTGAAATTTTTCTATATCATTAAATGCCTTTAAATCAAATTCTATATCATAATTAGACTTATTCCAATAATGGCTAAACTCATTTTTCCATATTTCTACTATATCTTTAACTTCTTTTACTATATCTTCAGCTGTCGGATATACATTCCAATCAAATTGAGATAAGTATGTTTTTGTGAAAATACTTGAGTAAATTTGTATGTCGTTAGATATAAATTTTATATTATTACTTCTTAATGCTCCAGCCAATGTACTTGAACCTGCGAATAAGTCACATACTGCCTGATTATCCTTATGAACTTCATTTAATCCTCTCACAACATAGTTTATAATTTCTGTTTTTGAACCCATGTACTTTACTAAACTTGGTATATTTTCACTTAATACTAACAACTATAACTTCTTCCTTTCTCTAACTGATTTAAAAATGTATATAATATATTATTTTGTTTATAACTTATATATTATATCATAGTTATTCTAAATTTTTAATATTTTATATATACATCTAATGTATACTTCTTATTATATCTATCTTTTATTTATTTTTATATAATTTACAATGAAGCACGTATCAATATTTCATATATAAATCTTCTATCATACTTATTACATATTTTAGGCTTACAGCATACATTAACAACTTGTGTACCAGATATCTTTAAATCATATTTTATTTTGCTAAACCTCCATTCAGATATATTTAATACTTCACATACTTCATATTTAAACATATCTAATACAACTTTGTTTTCTCTATAAAATTTCAATATTATTTCATCACTTTGTTTTGCTAAATGTTCTTTTAGTAAGTTTTTTGTTTCTTGTGAGTTCAATTCACTATATCCTTTTATACCTATTCTTCCTAAAGTTTTCTTACAAGCTGATGTTAAAACTCTATCTATAAATTTTAATGTATCTTGTATTATTATTCTATCTACATCATCTACTTCATACTCTTTATAATTAAAATTCATTATATCTAAAAAAATATTATATAAACTATTATCATCTTTACTGTTTCCATAAACAATTTTCATATCTTCAATATTCATAGTACTTTTACCTTTGTATTGTATTTTTATTCTTAAAATTGTCATTATAATCTAGAGTATAAACAATTCGTACAACTCCCCTCAATTTGCTTAATACATTTCTTCCTTCCTCATATACATTTATTATACTTGACCTAATCACACTGATTTTTTATTTTTCATATATTTTCAATAAGCATATTAACTATGTCCTTAGTCGTATTTTACTAATATACTATTGATTTCATATACTCTAAACTCTTATCCTTGAAGGCTTAGCCAAACGGACATAGTTACCCACACACAATTGTGAGTAGCTTTCCATTTATCCCAGTTAGGATAGGTATGTTACGACCATACAACGATCTGGACTAGTACACGCTATTTACAATATCTATGTTGGTAATCTAATACCTGCTATATCCAACCCCATAGCCATAATTAGAAATGATATTGCCCTCAAATTGGACTTCCTACCCCACCTATTTATATTTATGGCTCGTGGTTGCCATTCTCACCCCTTCAATATGGTACTAGACATATTTTATATGGTGTTGGGACTTGTCCTATCTTAGAACATCACCCAAGTGTTTTGTCGGCACCCCCTGTACTCTATCGAGCCTTTCGGTTAGCTATCTAGGTCAAACACTCTTCCTTCTAACACCTTTTGTGGTATAATAAAAATAACCACTTATTAAGTTTTCACTTAATAGATGGTTATTTGTTTATTTCGGAGATGCAAATGGTGTTCCTTTTACAACAGCTTATATAAATGTTTTTGGTGATTCTG
>JAUMTV010000035.1:22267-27090 GCA_030531025.1 Turicibacter sp. | reverse complement strand
TCAATTGGTTCTTCCAAACTTGATATATTTACTTCATCTTTATTTAATTCTTGTAATATACAATAAAGAGTTGTAGACTTTCCTGCCCCTGTTGGACCATTTACAATAGTTAATCCAGTGTTAACTTTCATAATATATTCTAATTTCTTTTTTTGTTTATCAGTTAAATTTAGCTTATCTATAGAGTAGTTAAATACATTTCCATATAAAATTCTTATAACAATTTTTTCTCCATATACAATTGGTATTATAGATACTCTTAAATCATAATCCTTTTCATTGTATCTAAATGTTAGTTTTCCATCTTGAGGTTTTCTTTTCTCAGTTATATCTAAATTTGAACTTATTTTAATTTTCGATAAAATAGCTATATATTCCTTATTGTCAAATATAAACATACTTCTTAATAATCCATCAATTCTAAATCTAACTAATATATAATCTTTATATGGTTCAAAATGTATATCTGATGCTTTTAAATTTATAGCTTTCTTAAAAACCTCATTATCAGCATCTTTACTATTTCCTAAATATGAAATTTTAAGTAAATAATCGAGTTCATCTTCACTTATAATTACTACCTTAACTTTTTTTCTAAATATAAACTCAAATTCATCTACCATAGTTTTTTTATTTTCACGCGCATAAATGTAAATTTCACTGCTATTTTCTTTAAATGGAAATGCTCTTATCTTTTTTGCTTTTTGCTCATTTATTTTTCTTACTACTGAAATATCTATGTTCTTAATTAATTCACTTTTTACCATTTCTAAATCACCCTTAATAAAACTGTCCATTTTTATATTTTTTATACTATATTTTTGTAATTTTTAGTAAATTTTAACTATTGTTTTAAAACAAAAAAGAACTTAGAAATTATTCTAAATTCTTTTTTTAATTAATATTTATAAAATTACAATTTGTTATATCATTACTAACTAAAACTACACTTCCATCAGAGTATTTATACACATGCTCAGTCTGCTCATTTGATGCACTTCCCACAAATAATATCTCACCAGCTTCATTAACTGATAAACCTTTTTCTTTATAAAGTACATTTGGAAAATCAAATAATAATCTTTTTATCACACCATTATCAAGTTCATAAATAGAGTATTTATTATTTTTTACCCTCCCTAATAAATATAACTTATCATTAACAGATTCTATATCATTAATATCTATAACTTCTCTTGAAATTTCAGTTATATCTCCATTTATACTAACTATATTAAGAACTGTATCTTCTCCATAATGCTCTTCAACTAAAGCTAATCCATCATCTATATGTTTTAAAAATTTCACATATCCATTACTTATTTTATAAATATTATCTTCATTTTTTGTTTTTACATCATATGTGAAAATTCCAGTAGTCTTTTCTTCAGTATTAACTCCATAATAAGCTAGTTTAGTATCAGTTATCCAATCAATAAACTGTCCTGAAATTACAGCCTTATTATCTAAAAGTATTTCCTTTTCATTTTTCAAATCCATAACTGCTGGTTCTAAGTATTCATCATTTATAAAATAAAACACATAGTCTCCTTCTGGTGAAATCTTTAAACTTGCTATTTTATTATGTTCTATTTTTATATCTTTAGAGTTATAATTTACATAAAAACTATTATCTTTATAAAATGTATATGTATTAGATTTCATATTAAAGTTAGTTATTACCTTACCTTCCGTATCTATCTCTTCATATGTGTTTTCTGAATTAAAGTTAAAAGTTTCATAACTGGTGCTTTCATCTACAAAAGCACCTTTATTTAAGCTTATTTTACTTATTTCTTCTAAGCTTTCCTTCTTACAACCTAGAAAAAATACAGCAGTAATCATAAGTTGAATTAAAATCATCAATCTTTTACATTTTCTTTTTGCCATCTACTTTTTTCCTCTTTATCAATATGCTTTACCACTACAAATAAACTCTGCATTCCCAATCATATAAATAGAAGTTCCTTCTAATTCTATTCTTAACTTACCACCTGGAACTTTAACATTAACTTTATCTTTAGTTAAATTTAATTTATTGCATATTACAACAGATGCTGAACATCCTGTTCCACATGAATAAGTTGCTCCGGCCCCTCTTTCCCAAGTTCTAACTAAAATATTTTCATTATCAATTACTTTAACAAAATTAACATTTGTACCTTCTTCAAAAAGCTCATATTTTTCTATATATTTACCTTCTGTAACATCATAATTTTCATCATCTACAAAAATAACTGTATGGGGTACACCTACTAATATAGATGAAGCTCTATAATTTTTACCATTAACAACTATATCCTCATCTATTAATTTATCCTTATTCTTTAATGGTATTAATGAACCATCAAAAGATATTTCACCCATATATACTTTTACTGTTTCAACCTTTCTATCACTATTTATCTTTAACTCTAACTCTTTTACTCCATCACCAGTTTCAACAGTAATTATTTCTTTATCTATAATATTATTTTCAAAAACATATTTTCCAAAGCATCTAATAGCATTTCCACACATATTAGCACCTGATCCATCACTATTTACTATTACCATCTTCACATCTGCTACTGCTGATTTTCTAACTAATACTATTCCATCAGCTCCTATACCAAATCTTCTATGACAAAGCTTTTTAGCTAAATTACTTTCTTGTCCAATATATTTATTATCTAAATCTAATAAAAAAATAAAATCATTTCCTGTGCCGTGCATTTTTATAAATTCCATAATTTTCTCCTCCATTTTACAACCGTTTTACTAATACATAAATTAATGATATACTTACTTTAATTAATACTAAAGAAAGGATGATATTTATGGCAATAGACGGTATCTACTTATATAGTTTAGTGCAAGATTTAAAAAAATCAATATTAAATTCTAAAATTGATAAAATAAATCAACCTGAAAAGGATGAAATAATAATAACATTAAGAAAAGAACGAAAAAACTTAAAACTTTTAATATCTGCATCACCTAAATACCCAAGATTTAACTTAACTACAGTTGTTAAATCTAACCCACTTCAAGCACCAATGTTTACTATGGTTCTTAGAAAATATTTAATTGGTGGTAAAATTATAGATATTGTTCAACAAGAAGGAGATAGAATAGTTAAATTCTTTATTGAAGCTTCTGATGAACTAGGCTTTAATAGTGTTTATACTTTAATTGTTGAAATAATGGGAAGACACAGTAATATTACCCTTGTTAGAGAAAGAGACAATAAAATAATGGAATGTATAAAACATATAGCTCCTTCTATGAATAGTTATAGAATTTTATATCCAGGAATAACTTATAAATATCCCCCAGAATCAACAAAGATTAATCCGTTCTCTTTTAATGATACCACTTTACAAGAGTTTATGGATAAAAATTCAGTGATTTTTAACAAAAATTTCTTTGTTTCTTGTTTTACCGGTATAAGTACATCACTATCTGAACATTTATTCATTGAATACAATAAAAATTATACAGATTTTTCTATAAAGAATATCTGTGTCTTTATTAATAACTTTATAAACACTCTTTTAGATAATGAAATATTTAAAATTTACAAAGATAAAGATGGAGACTATATAGACTTTTATGTTAAGTCTTTAAGTCAATTAGAAGAAAAATATACTTTTGAAATATTAAATGATATTCACGAATTAATGGATAAATATTATTTAGAAAAGGATAAACAAGAACGTATTAAAGGTCGCTCTGTAAACTTACAAAAACTTGTTACAACCAATATAGAAAGATGTATAAAAAAAGAAAATAAATTAAATGATCTTCTAAAAAAATGTGAAGATAAGGATGACTTTAAAATTAAAGGTGATTTATTAACATCTTATATATATAGTATTAAAAAAGGGGATAAAACTTTCACTACAGTTAATTTCTTTAGTGAAGATGGTGAAGAAATTACTATTCCTTTAGATGAAAATAAAACACCATCTGAAAATGTACAAAGTTATTATAAAAAATATAATAAACTAAAAAAATCTGAAGAATCAGCTATAGAACAGCTTGAAAAAAACGATCAAGAATTGCAGTATTTATATTCTGTATTAACTAATATAGAAAATTGTGAAAGTTATACAGAAATTGATGATATTAAAGAAGAATTAATTTCAACAGGATATGTAAGAAAAAGAAAATCTAATGGCAAAAACTCAAAAAAATCTAAAGAATCAAAGCCATTACATTATATTTCTTCTGATGGTATAGATATTTTTGTTGGTAAGAATAATATTCAAAATGATTATCTTTCATTAAAATTTGCAAATAAAAACTTTATGTGGCTTCATACAAAAAATATTCCTGGTTCACATGTTATTATATGTTCAAATGATGTTCCAGATAGTACATTAGTAGAAGGAGCTACTTTAGCAGCACATTATAGTAAAGCTAAAGAATCTTCAAAAGTTCCAGTTGATTATACTTTAGTTAAAAATCTTAAAAAACCAAATGGGGCAAATCCAGGAATGGTTATTTATCATACTAACTATACAATGTTTGTAGAACCTTCTGAATTTAACAATTTAAATATCGAAAAGAAATAAATAAAGATGGTAAAATTGCAAAGCAATTTTACCATCTTTATTTCCTAATTATTATTAAATATGATTAACAACCATATCTCCATGATTCTTTATTTTCTCATTATCAAAATATTGATAATAATAACATTTTAACTTACCATTATATAATTTTCTATTTTTAGTAGATTTTCTTCCAAAAGGTGTTTCAAAACCTTCATATGAAGTTAAAATATTAAAATCCCAAGTATCAAGTTTTCTCTTATTCATTCCTAAATACTTATAAAG
>JAUMTV010000035.1:19374-22167 GCA_030531025.1 Turicibacter sp. | reverse complement strand
TATTAAAATCCCAAGTATCAAGTTTTCTCTTATTCATTCCTAAATACTTATAAAGCTCTTCAACTTCTTTCTTTTCTCCTAATCTTTCTCCATATGGTGGATTAGTTATAATAAAGGCATTTTTATCACTACTTGAGAACTGCTTAAAATCTCTCTTTTGGAATTCAATATATTTAGCAACTCCAGCTTTTTGAGAGTTACTTCTTGCAATTTTAAGCATTCTTCCGTCTATATCATAACCTACAAGCTTTATATCTTTATTCTTTATAGATCTTTCAGCACCTTCTTTAACTTGCTCATAAATATCTGAACCTATAGTTGGCCATGTTTCTGATACAAAGTTTCTGAAAAGTCCCGGTGCTATATTTTGCATTATCATAGCAGCTTCTATTAATATAGTTCCTGATCCACAGAAAGGATCAACTAAAATATAATCTTCTTTCCATCTAGAAATTAAAACTAAAGCAGCTGCTAAAGTTTCTTTTAATGGAGCTATACCAGCTTCCTCTCTATATCCTCTTTTATGAAGTCCTACACCACTAGTGTCAATAGATAAAGTTACTACATCTTTTAGTATTGATACTTCAATTTTGTAAACTGGGCCATCTTCACTAAAGTGAGTTACTCCATAATCTTCACTCATGCTTGTTACTATTGCTTTTTTAACAATTGATTGACAGTCTGGCACACTAAAAAGAGTTGATTTAACAGATTTACCAACTACATGCATTACTCCATCCTGTGGGATAATTTCACTCCATTTTACTTTTTTAGTTCCTTGGAAAAGCTCTTCAAAGCTTCTTGCTTCAAATTCTGCCATTTTTATAAATACTCTATCTGCTGTTCTTAAATGTACATTAGCAATAGCAATATCCATTTCATCACCTTCGAAATGTACTTTACCATTTTCAACTTTTAGATCCTCATATCCTAATGCTTTAAGTTCTTTTGCTGTAATTCCTTCTAATCCAAAAGTAGTTGTTGCTACTAAATTATATTCCATTGTTTATTGTCTCCTTTTATGATTCGTATATTTTAACTGAATCATTTCCGTCTATTTCATTTATTTCTACTGCTACTATTTCAGTCTTTGATGTGGGTATATTTTTACCAACATAATCAGCTCTAATTGGTAATTCTTTATGGCCTCTATCAATAAGAACTGCAAGTTGAATTGATAGTGGTCTTCCTGCATCTATAATAGCTTCAATCGCTGCTCTAACTGTTCTACAAGTAAATAATACATCATCTACTAGTATAACTTTTTTCCCTTTTACCTCAGCTCCTAAATCAACAGAATTTAATTTAGGACTTTCCTTAATCTCTGTAATGTCATCTCTATAAAGACTTATATCAACATATCCTACATCTACAGCAACACCTTCTATTTTTTTGATGTTTTCAGCTATTCTTTTAGCTAAAGGATATCCTCTTCTCTTTATTCCTATTAATACTATATCTTCAACACCTTTATTTTTTTCAATAATTTCATGTGAAATTCTAATTAAACTTCTTCTAATTGCATTATCATCTAATAAATTAGCTTTTAACTTCATAAACATAAACTCCTTACATTTTTCTCAATTTTTCTAGTAACTCTTTAAAGTAATGCGGTAATTCAGATGTAAACTCCATATACTCTTTAGTTCTAGGATGTATAAAACCTAATGTTTTAGCATGAAGTGCTTGCCCTTCTATATTAAACTTCTGTCTTTTATAACCATAAACTAAATCTCCAACTAATGGATGCCCTATAGATGCCATATGGACCCTAATTTGATGTGTTCTTCCTGTTTCTAAAGTGCATTTAACAAGGGATACTCCTTTATCATATTGTTCTAATACTTCATAATGTGTTACTGCTCTTTTTCCATCAGAGTTAATTGCCATTTTTATTCTTTCTTTTTTATCTCTACTAATAGGTTTATCAACACTACCTTTTATATTACTAAACTTTCCTTCTACTAAAGCATAATATTCTCTCTTTATTGAATGCTCTTTAAATTGTGCTGCTAAATCATTATGAGCTTCATCGTTTTTTGCAATTACAAGTATTCCAGAAGTATCTTTATCTATTCTATGTACAATTCCAGGCCTTATAACACCATTAATTCCTGATAAATCACTACAATGATGTAATATACCATTTACTAAAGTTCCTGTATAATTTCCTGGAGCAGGATGAACTACTATACCCTTTTCCTTATTAACAACTAATACATCTTCATCCTCATAAACAATATCTAAATTCATTTCTTCTGCTGAAACATTAAGTTCAACTGGTTCTGGAACTTCAACCTCTATAAAGTCACCTTTTTTAAGCTTATAATTACTCTTAATTACTTTACTATTAGCCTTAATCCTTTTTTCATCTATTAAACCTTGAATAAATGACCTTGATTTACCTTCTATCATTATTGATAAATATTTATCTATTCTTTGCCCTTCTTCTTCACTATTAATATTAAAACTTAAATTTTCCATTTATTTTACTCCATTTATTTATATTAGTATAAGTGATATTCTAAACTTTAATTTAGTCAATCAAATTTCACTGAAACCCTAAACATTAATTAGGCTTCTAAAACTATTCTTTAATTATGCTGAAGTTATACTTTATATACTCATTAGGGTTTATAAAGAATCAGTTTCTTTTGACATTATAATATATAAATAAATCATTCTCAATAGTAGTATTAATCATAAAGTCAAATAAATTAACTAAAGGAGACCAAAACTTCGGTCTCCTATATGTATTAGTTATTTGAATAGAATTTTTTCACAGCATCTATA
>JAUMTV010000035.1:8304-19274 GCA_030531025.1 Turicibacter sp. | reverse complement strand
TTCGGTCTCCTATATGTATTAGTTATTTGAATAGAATTTTTTCACAGCATCTATATCATCATTTAGATCTTCAAGTTTAAACTCTTCCTTTTCTTCTGAACTATAAATCTCTGCTTCTTTTTCATGTAGCTCATATTGTTCAACAGGTTGTGCTACATTATAATTTTTTGTTAAATCTTTTTCTAATTCATCAAAAGTTTGAAGTTGAGTATTCATAAATCCTCTAAACTTTGCCCTAAATTTTATGAATTCTTCTTTTACTCTTTCATATTCATCATTTATAGCTACAACATCACCATGAGCCTTATCCAATATTCTTTGAGCTGTATCATTAGCATTTCCAATGATTAATTCAGCTTGCTTTTCAGAACTTTCTTTAGCTTGATCTGCAGCATTTTGTGCTAATAATAAAGTATTTTGAATAGTTGCTTCTAATTTTTCATAATGTTCAAGCTTTTCATTTACTCTGCTTAAACTTTCCTTTAACCTAGCATTTTCCTTATAAACCTCTTCATAGCTTTCAACAACTTCATCTAGGAATTCATCTACTTCTTCAACAGAATATCCTCTTATTCCCTTCTTAAATTCCTTATTGTTTATATCTATAGGAGTTAATTTCATTCCATCCACCTCTTCTATATAAATTTGTTCATTTTAACTTTATATCTTCCACTTTTCGTATTCCCAACAATTTCCCCTATTACAAATTTTCCTATTCCAGAAATCGTTACTCTTTGGCCATCTTTTATTTCTTTGCTTTTATCTATAGATTTAGAATAATCTATTAGTACTTTACCACTATCAATAATTTCAACTGCTTTTCCTCTAGATATGTTAGCTAACTTAGCAACTATATTATCTAATCTAAGTGAAGGAACTATTATTGTACCTTCTAAAAAATTACTCTTTGGTAAATTATCCTCCTGTATTTCTTCTACTGATACAGGTGATCTCCCTACACTACTTAACTCATATAAAATATAGTCTGCTACCTCTTCATAAATAGGAACTATTGCATAATTATCAATTACTCGTAAATCTCCAAGCTTTTCTCTCTCTATTCCTAAGGCCATAATAGATCCTAAATAATCCTTATGTGAAAGATTACTAAACTTAGACTTATTGGTAATCTTTATAATTCTATATGGAAAAGGAGTAGAATAAATATTATTAAATGCTAGTATTTTTCTATCACATTCTTCAAAAGCACCTTTTGCCTCTACTAAAAAATCATTAGCATTAAAATTCTTAGTAAAATACATCCAAATATTAGGTTTGCAAAAAAACTTAGTAAACGTTGGTATACCTTTATTATAAGCTAAGTTCATATATTGATAAACTTTTATAACATCTTCAGTATCTTCTTTTAAAAAATTCTTTAAAACATCTTCTTTTGATAACATTTTATAACAATATCCCACTAATAAAATTTAATACTATGATAGCTAGTAGTGGTACAAAATCTATCATCATATTTCCAAAAAGTCTTTCTTGTAGAATTCTAAAGGGTGTTAAAATTGGATTATTAAAAGATACTAAAATTCTATAAAAACTACTTTCTCTAATATTAGGTACATACGACAGTATTACTTCCGCTAAAATACTTATATCTAACACAGTAAATAATAAATATAAAAAACTATTTATGATTCCTATTGGAATCACCTCCTATTTATTCCAGTTAAATAGTGCTTTTGAACTTATCTCACTTCTTAACTCATTACTAACTTCTACATTTGATGGTGAAAGTAAATATACTCTTTGCTCAACCTCTTGAAGTTGCGCTCCTAATACACAACATGCTCCACTAATAAAATCTACTAATCTTTGAGCTATTTTCGTTTCCATTGCAGTTGTATTAACAACAACTATTTTTCTATTTTTTATAGCATCTGCAATTTCTCTTGCTTCATCATATGAGCTTGGTTTAACAACCATAACTTTAGCAGATGCTGAATTATGAATATTAACCACTTTATTACCTCTTTGCTTTGAAATTATAGGTTCAACTTCTTCAATCTCTTCTTCTTCTTCAACTTCTTCTAAATCTTCAAAATCCTCATCGTCATACTCTCCAAGACCTATTATTTCTTTAAATTTTCCAAACATATTACTCATTTTATTACAGCCTCCTATTTTTCCCTTAATCCAAATATGCCGGAACCAATTCTAACTAAATTAGCCCCTTCTTGAATTGCAATTTTATAATCATTAGTCATTCCCATAGATAAAACTTCCATAGATATATTTTCAAACTTTCTTTCTTTTAATTTGTCAAAGATTTGCTTTGTTCTACTAAAATAACATCTATTTTCTTCCTCATTCCCTTTAGGTATTATAGCCATAATCCCCTTAACCTTTACGTGCTTACACTTTTCAACAGCAGAAATCATATCTTCTATTTCTTCTTCATATATTCCACTTTTACTTTCTTCTCTACCTATATTTATTTGAATAAGTACATTAGCACATAAATTATTTTTTCCAAACTCACTCTCTATTTTCTCTAATAGTTTTATACTAGATAAAGAATGTATTAAATAAACATTATTCACTAAATACTTAACCTTATTAGTTTGAAGCTTACCTATAAAATGCCATCTTACATCCTCTGGCAACATTTCTTTCTTAGATACTAACTCTTGAACCTTATTTTCTCCAAAATCTCTTTGCCCAGTATTATATGCCTCAATCATCATCTCTATTGGCTTAGTCTTAGATACAGCTACTAACTTAACATCATTAGGTATCTCGTTTAAAATTTTTATTGTTTTCTCTGCAATACTAATGTTTATCCCTCCTTAGAAAGAGTTAATTGCCTACATAGATTATTATTCTTCAAAAGTATAAAATTCCCTTCTAAATTTCTTTTTAATTATAACATTTTTTTAGAAAATTTTTAATACTTTTTTTAATTTAATTATCTGCTCTCTCCATAAATTGGGGTTCTATAGATTTTTTTGCTTCCGGTAAGGTAATTTCATCAAACTTTTCTATAGTTATATTTAACTTTCTAATTATTAATTTATTTATATAGCTACCTTCTGTTAGTAATGAAGCTTCCAACTGCTCTGGATCTCCTATAGCATAAAATTTAAATGGACTACCTTCCATGTCATTTCCATTTTCTTCAAATCTTATAAATGCCCATGCACATACAAGACCTGTAGTGTTTAAAATTCTATAATTATTAATAGCTATTCCTTCTGCACCTGCAGTTCTTAAATCATTAAGTACCATCGCTGCATCTGCTGAGTGTAATATTCTTCTATCTACCTCTAATTGATCATCTTTGTTTATATCATATTCACCATCATAAATAGTTAAAATTATACCAGGTCCTGTTATTTCAGTTGTACCGGCAAGATCCCCATAAGAAGATAATTGTTCTTTCATATGCTCAATTACTTTTTCATTATTTTCTTCATCATCATCTGCATCATTAATATCAAGACTTGAAATTTTCTTAGATAATTGATAGTTATCATCACTTAATGCAGTTATCTCATCATATAACTTATTTCTTTCTTCTATAGCATCCTTATATTCAACAGAATTAAGATTAAGAAAACCAGTAGTTTCATTTATACCTATGTTAGTTACAATTAAAAATCCAAGTAATATTGTAGCAATTAAAATAAAAAACTTACTTCTATAGTTTTTCACCTAATCACCTCTTCGTCTATCTTTATATTTTTCTAATAAAATTCTTCTAATTGATCCAAAATTATCAAATATTCTTCCTCCAAATACAATTACTGCTGCAATATATATAGGAATTCCTAATTTATCTCCTAAATAAGCAAGTGCTGCTGCGAGTAACGCATTTCCAAAAAAACCTGATATAAATATATCTGGCTTAAATTTTTTGTTAAGAGATGCTCTAAATGCACCAAATACAGAATCCAAACATGCTAGTATTGCCACAGACATATAAGGAGAAAATTTTTCTGGTATATTTACATCAAATATTAATCCTAAAAGTACTCCTAATAATAAACCTATAAATGCTATCACAACTTTTCCTCCTTTATTGAACTGGCTTTATATATTCATATCTTAATGATTGTGTCGTCTTAACTATTGTTATGTCATCCACTTGCTTAACATCATTACTATAACTCTTTAAAGCACCATAATCTAATACTCCTGGAAAATTTACTGCAAGATTTAACTTATTTTTATCTCCTATTGCTTTTATAACAATTTCACTATTAGGATCTACTCTTCCTGCTGATCCAATAGAAATTGAACTTCCTGCCATTTTTATTCCAGTCTGTGGTGTAATTCTCATCTCATTTATGGAAATAGCCTCTGCTCCAGCATACCATAAAGAGTTAATTAAATTTATAATTTCCTCTTCACTTACTGTATTTATAGTTTGAGTACCATTTGTTCCAAAAACTGAATTTTTAAGTGATAATGTTATGACAACTCCTGGTCCTTTAACATCTAAAAGCCCTATTTGCATTCTTGCATTATCAAGTTGCTTTTTAATTTCCCCTTCAATTTCACCTTCTTTTGCTGCTGCATCTTCAAGCTGTTTTAATTCTTCAGATAGTATTTCATTATTTTTTTGAAGATCTTCTTTTTCTTTTTTTAAAATCTCTATTTCTGATAATATATCTGCACTATCATAATCTATATTTCCACTATTAGCGACACTTAATTGTTTAAATTGATATGTTAATAAAAAACCTAAAAATGCACACACTACCGCTACAACTATTTGAGATAATATCTTTTTCATATTTTGCCTCCTACTATTCTACTGGTTCTACATCTGCATCTACTTCTAGCCCTTCTTGTATTGAACTATTATCTTCAGTTACACTATTCTCCTCTATTATTTCTTCCTCTTCTTCATTAGTTTCTTCTTTTGCTTCTTCAACCTTTATTACAGGCGATCCATTAAAACTAACATTTATATATCCTTTTGCAATATTTATATTATCATCTAACATAATTCTATATACATTTTCCATTTTATTATATAAATCACTGTCATCACCAAATAATATCTCCACATTCCCAATATAACCAATAATATTAACTATATTGCTTACATCTAAACTTGAAAGATATATAGATTCCCTATTTTGTGAAATAAAAGGATAAAAATTTGTTAAAATACTTTTATATGAATTAAATTCATCAATTCTACTCTCGTCATCCTTAACACTTAGGTCAACGCCTTTAATTTCAACTAAATTTCTTCCATCAATATTGTCTACTTCTTCTAGAACTTCTAAATCATTGTTGATAATCAATAATTCAACACCATTATTAATATAATACACTGGGGCTTCCTCTGTAATATTAATTTCTAATGTATTTATACCTTTTCTCTTAATATCAACAGTGCTAACATATCTATTTTTTAAAATCTCCTCTCTTATCTTTCTTTCATTTACTGTAAATATATTTAATCCAATCCTATCACTAACCTCACTTAAAAGAACTTCACTTGATATTGTAACATTTCCTTTAAAAGTAATAGCTTTAATATTAAATATTGGAGCTTTCGTAATAAAAATAAATCCTCCAACAACAACTACTATTGTAATTAATGTTAACTTTTTTATTAACCTTTTTCTTTTTTTAGCTTTTATAAACTTTTTTACATCTTTCATTAGTACCTTATTCCTTTTTAATTTCTATCTTTTACTATAATTTTACCATAAAACTTGTAATTTTTTATAATTATTTTATATTATTCTTTTTATATTGTACACAAAAATTAAGAGCTTCTTTGTATAAGAAGCCCTTAAAAATTTTTAAACTATTTTCTTTTCAACTTGTCTTGATATGTTTAACAGTATTCCCATTGCCGTCAGATTTATTACAAGGGAGGTTCCCCCATAACTAATAAAGGGCATAGGCACTCCAGTAACTGGCATAGATCCAGTAACAACAGCTATATTAATAATAGCTTGAACTGCTATAATAGATGTAATACCCATAGCCAAAAGCTTACCATAAGTATCCTTGGCATTCATAGCAACTCTAACACCTCTCCATATAAATATTAAAAATAGACTTATAATAATTAAACATCCAATTAACCCCACTTCTTCTCCTATTATAGAAAATATAAAGTCATTATGAGGTTCTGGCATATACAAGGTTTTTTGCCTAGATTGACCAAGCCCTAAACCTGTAAGGCCGCCTGATCCTAATGCTAAGAAAGATTGTATTAACTGATATCCAGCATCAGCTGCATCCTTCCATGGATCTATAAAGTTTAACATTCTTTCTCTTCTATAGTCAGAACTAAAAATAAAGAATATTGCTAATGTTAGCATAGCAGGCATAATAATTCCAAACAAATGCTTAATTTTACCTCCTGCTACAAAAAGCATTAAAAAAGTAACTATCATAATAATAGAAGCTATACTCATATTATGTTCTGCTAAAATAAGCGCTGCAAAAAATCCTGATACACATAAGTAAGGCACTAATCCATGCCAAAATTCCTTAACCTTATCTCCTTTAATATCTATACTAAGTGCTAAAAACATTACAACTGCATATTTTGTTAACTCTGATGGTTGAAAAGATAATGGACCTAATGAAATCCACCTTTTTGCACCATTAATTGCTGGAAAGAAAAATACAGCAATTAATAATGGTATTGTTAATAAAAGTAATTTCGGTGTTATCTTTTTTAACTTATGATAATCTATAGACATCATTATAGTCATTGATATCACACCTATTATTGCCCAAATCAATTGTCTTTTAAAGAAATACATACTATCGTTATTATGAAACATAGCATAAAAAGAACTTGTGGAGTACACCATAACAACCCCTATTGATAATAGTATACATAAAGTATAAAATATACCATAATCAATTTGCCCCATTTCTTTTTTTCCCTTGGGCTTATAAAAATTCATAGACATTCCTCCAATTTAATTACTAAATTGCAAAAAACCCTATTATACATAAAATTACCGTTATTATTGAAAATACTGTAACTATTTTTACTTCATTCCATCCACATTGTTCAAAATGGTGATGGATAGGAGCCATTTTAAATACTCTTTTTCCAGTTGATTTAAAGGAAGTAACTTGTATTATTACTGATAAAGCCTCTACAACATAAATACCTCCAACTATTACTATTAATAGAGGATACCTACTTATTATTGCTATTGTAGTAATAGCTCCACCAATTGCTAAAGAACCTGTATCTCCCATAAATACTTTTGCAGGATACGAATTAAATTTTAAGAAACCAATTAATCCCGCTATTAATGCTACTGAAAATATAGTTAATGAGTAATCTTGAATTATAAATGTTAAAACTCCAAAAAATGTTAAAACTAAAACTGATACTGTTGATGCTAATCCATCTAATCCATCTGTTAAGTTAACAGCATTTGTCATAGCCGCGTAAACAAATATAACAAATGGAACATATAACACACCTAAAGGAAGCTTAAAGCTAGTAAATGGTATTACAATATCATGAGGTAAATTTACATAGCTATAGTAACCAAATGCTCCTGAAACAATTAATAATAGAAGCATTTTTTGCCATGCTTTTAATCCTTCACTTTGCTTTTTTAATATCTTTAAAAGATCATCTAAAAATCCAATAAATCCAAATGCAATAAGTGAGTATAATGCTACCATTCCTTTTTCAGTAAAACTATCACTCATAATAAGCATTACTATTGTTGTTGAAAGAATAAACATTACTCCTCCCATTGTAGGAGTTCCTGCTTTCTTTAAATGACTTTTAGGTCCTTCCTCTCTAATGTTTTGACCAAACTTTAATCTTCTTAAAAGTGGTATTGTAATTGGGCCAAGTATTAAAGCTATAATAACCCCTATTACAAAAGTTAATATTAATATTTTTGTTATTTCTCCTGGTAATATGTTCATAGTACTATCCCCCATCTTTCACTGCTATACTTAGCAGTTCACCTCCTTCGTTGAATTACATCTCTTCTAAATTTTTAACAACATCTTCTAGTTTAACACCTCTAGATGCCTTAATTAATACTACGTCATCTAGTTTAACAATATTTTTCAATTCTTTTATGCATTCCTCTTTAGTGTTATACATGATTATATTATCATTATCAAATCCATCTTTAAAGTTTTTAATGTATCTACCTATAACTATTAAGATATCAACTTTATCTTTTGCATATTTTCCTACTTCAAAATGAGCTCTTTCTGATTCATCTCCTAATTCATACATATCACCTAAAATTGCAATTTTTCTACAATTTTTATAAGCTGAAAGTACATCTAAAGAAGATTTCATTGAATCAGGACTGGCATTATAACAATCATTTATTATAGTAAGCCCTTCTTTTTTTATAACTTGTAATCTCATGGAAGTAGCTTCTAAATTTCCAAGTCCTTTAACCATTTGTTTAAAAGAAACATTTAAACACTCTGCAACTTCAATTGCAAGCATTGTATTTAATACATTATGCTTACCTGCCATTGGTAGATTAAATACAGCTTCATCACCAAAAGCATGAGCTAAAAACTCTGTTTCCTCTTCTCTTAATATAATATTAGATGCGTAAACATCATATTCATGATTATAACCAATTTTTTTAACTTTAAATACATTTGATGAAATATTTTGTAATAGTTTATCTTCAGCATTAAGAATTAATGTATTTTCATCCTTAAAGAAAGTAGCAATTTCCATTTTTGCTTTTAAAATATTTTCTGGTGTTTTTAAATTTTCTATATGTGATAATCCAATATTAGTTATAACAGCTACATTTGGTCTAGCAACACTTGCAAGTAACTCTATTTCTCCTAAAGAACTCATTCCCATTTCTAATACCGCTACATCAAATTCTGAAGTTAGCTCTAATATCATAAGTGGCAATCCTATATCATTATTGAAATTTCCTTTTGTCTTAAATACTTTATACTTATCACTTAGAAGAGCTGCTATTAAATCTTTAGTTGATGTTTTTCCTGTTGAACCAGTAACTCCAACAACCTTAAGCCCTAATTTTTCTCTATAAAACTTAGCTAAACTTAATAATGCTTTTCTAGTATCTTTTACTTTTATTATAGTACCTTTATTCTGCACTTCTTGTAAATCAAATTTAATTTCATCTATTATTACAACAGATGCTCCATTTTCTAAAGCTTTTACTGTAAAATCATTTCCATTAAAATTAGCTCCTTTAATTGCTAAGAAGACATTATTTTTTTCTATTTTTCTTGTGTCAATACATAACTTATTAAAATTAATCTCTTCCTTTTGTACAATAACTTCTCCATCTATTGCATTTAGCATTTCTTTAAAAGTCATTTCCATAATAATCACTCTACCTTCATCTTTCAAATATTATTTTTCTTTTTACTAAGTATATTTCTTTTAATTATAGACATCAATATAGCTTCTTATTCTACAGTAAAAACATTTTGTCTATACATAAATTTAGCATGTGAATATACCACATGCTAAAAAACAAAAACCTTAATCTCCATACTCAGCACTTAATGTTAACTTTACAGTAGTACCTTCTGAAATTACTTCCCCACTAGGAATACTTTGATTTATTACTACTCCATCTCCTTGAAGTGTATATTTTATTCCTAAGCTGTCCAAAAGTTCTATAGCTGATTCTTTTGAATAACCTCTTATATCAGGCATAACAACATCTTTATTATAAGTTTCATTTTCATCTGTGTAAAGATTTATCGTAGAACCTTCCTTTACAGTATATCCAGGGTAAGGTTGCATATTTGTTATTGTCTCACCATCACCTGCCACAGTACACTCCAAGTTATATTCTTTCAGTAAATTTTTAGCCTCTGAAACTGATAATCCTCTTAACTCTGGAATAACTATATCCTTTAGTATTACATTTTCATCTTGTGTAAATTCACTATCTAAATAATTAAATATATCTTCTAATAATATTTTACCTAATGGAGCTGTTACTACGCCAGCATAATATGCACCATTACTTGGTTCATCTATACTTAAAAATACAGTAATCTGAGGATTTTCAACTGTTGCAAACCCTGCCATAGATGATATATACTTTCCTGATTCATAAGACCCTGTTAAAGGATTAACCTTTTGTGCAGTACCTGTTTTTGCTCCAATATGATATCCTTCTATATAAACTTTATTAGATCCACCTTGATTTACAGTTCTTTCCAAGTAATCTCTCAAAGTAGCAGCTGTCTCTTCAGAAATTACATTTTCTGTAGTCTTTGCTTCAAACTCTTCATCAACTATTGTATTTCCATTACTATCTACATGACTAATAGATTTCATTACATGAGGTTGTATCAATGTTCCACCATTAACTATAGCATTATATGCTGTCATATATTGAATTGCATTAACTGTGTTAGTTTGCCCAAAAGATATTGTTGCAAGATCAGCATCATTCATATTCTCTGCTGATTTTATTATTCCTCTTGCCTCTCCTGGTAAATCTACTCCTGAAACTTGTCCAAAACCAAACTTTTTAATATATTCAACAAGTTTTTCTGCTCCAATTTTTTCTCCTAGTTTCATAAACCCAACATTGCATGAGTTTTGAAGAATTTCCGGTAATATTTGACTTCCATGCCCTGATCTTTTCCAACAATGGATAGTATGTGGACCTACTTGTAAACTACCTCCACACTCGAAGGTATCAGATTCTGAAACCAATCCTTCCTCTATAGCTGTTGACATAGTAATTACCTTAAATATTGATCCAGGTTCAAAGGTATCATTAACTAAACTATTTCTCCACATCTTTTGAAGTTTTTCAGCATCAGTTTCACCTATAAAATCTTCATATCCTTCAAATGGATTATTAGGATCAAAATCTGGCTCGTTAACCATAGCTAATATCTCTCCATTTTGTGGATTCATTATAAGTATAGAAACTCTTTTTGCTTTATTATCAATAAGCCCTTTTTCCGCTACTTTTTCAGCTATAGCTTGTAAATTTTTATCTATAGTTAATGTT
>JAUMTV010000035.1:0-8204 GCA_030531025.1 Turicibacter sp. | reverse complement strand
TCCTTAACTTTATCAGCTAAGTCCTTTTCAATTCTTCTTACCAAAGTAGCCGAACCTGCATCATTACCATTTGCAAGCTTAGTCTCAAGCTTATCCTTAACTGTACTAGTATCCATATCTACTGCTTCTGCAATTAAAGGAGCAATATCATCAGTAGTCTTTTCATTTTTCTTTAAATACTGTCTAATAGAATTCAAATCAAAGTCTATTCTGTAAACATTCGCTGATACAGCCAATTCATTTCCGTTTCTATCTAAAATTCTACCTCTTCTGGCATCTATTCTAACTTCACTTGTCCATTGATCTTCTGCCCTACTAGAATAATCCTCTCTTTTAACAAGCATAATATAGGATAACCTAATAATTAGCAAGGCAAACACAGCAGTAATAAACCATAGAGCTAATACCATCCTTTTACGCATGACTGCTCTATCCTTAAACCCTTTCTTATTCATATTAAATTCCTCCAAGGAACATTTAACTAATGAATAATTAGAGTTCAAAATACTACTAAGATATACCTTGCGTCTACATTTCTATAAATTATCCATTAATTAAATGCTGCTATAATTTTTTGTAGTAACCCACTCTTCTTGCTTTCCTCATTTTTTAAATGTGAAAAGTATTCTTTTGACATATCAATACTTATAGTACTTTCAGAACTTGGATAAACCATTCCTAATTCATTTTCTGCTGTGCTTTTTATTTTATCGAATGATGCAAATTTTAACATATCTACATTAATTGCTGCATTTACATCTTCTTCTTCTTTCATATTTCCTTCTAAGATTAATAACTCTTTCTGAAAGGCATGTATTTTCCCATCTAGATATAAAGTTGTAGCTCCTAATGTAAACATAATCGTAGCAATTGTTAATCCACTAACTAGAAGGTTTTTTCTTTTCTGATGAGCTTTACGCTCTCTTTCTTTTCTTTGTAACTCTCTTTTTTTATCTAGTTCCTTAACTTTTCTCTCTGGTGCTAAAGCTGTATTTCCTCTTATATAATCATATTCCTTAACTCCCATTTTATTCACATCCCTGCCAATTTTCATAATATTTATATCTTTTCTATTACTCTTAATTTTGCACTTCTACTTCTTGGATTTACTTCAACCTCTTCCTTTGAAGGATCTATTGCTTTTCTTGTTATAACTTTTACCTTTGCTTTTTCTCCACAAACACAAATTGGAAATTCCTTTGGACATCTGCAAGATATGGCTAAATCTCTAAACTTATTTTTAACTATCCTATCCTCTAAAGAATGGAAAGTAATTATAGCCATTCTTCCACCTTTATTTAGTTTATTAACACCATCTTCTATAGCCTTATTTAGAATTGATAATTCACTATTTACCTCAATTCTAATAGCTTGGAAAGTTCTTTTTGCTGGGTGAGGTCCTTCTCTTCTAGCCTTGGCTGGAATTGCATCCTTTATTATCTCTACTAGCTCTAATGTAGTTTCTATATTTTTTTCACTTCTTCTAGTTACAATAAAGTTAGCTATTCTCTTGGCAAACTTCTCTTCCCCATAATCTCTTATGATTCTATATAATTCTTCCTCACTATAATCATTAACAACTTCATAGGCTGAAAAACTATTTTCTCTATTCATTCTCATATCTAAAGGTGCATCTTTCATATAACTAAAGCCTCTTTCACCTTCATCTAATTGATAAGATGAAACCCCTAAATCCATTAGAATACCATCAACTTTTTCGATTTCAAGCTCTTCTAAGATTGCTCCTATATTATGAAAATTGCTGTGTACAAAAGTAACATTCGAATAGTTCTGTAACCTTTTGCCTGCTGCTTTTAATGCATCCTTATCTTGATCTATACCTATAAGCCTTCCTTCACTAGACAATCTTTTAATAATTTCAGATGAATGACCAGCTCCTCCTAATGTACAATCAACATAAATACCATTTTCTTTAATACTAAGTGCTTCTAAACATTCATTCAGTAAAACTGATACGTGATTAAATTCCATTCTTTCTAACTCCTTATATTCCTAAATCGCCCATTTTTTCAGCAATTGAATTAAAATCTATATTTGATTCATTATACTCTTGCCATTTTTCCTTACTCCATATTTCTACTCTTGTTAAGGCTCCTATACTTACTATATCCTTTTCTATCCCCGCATATTCTTTTAGGTTTAATGGAATTAATCCTCTTCCTTGTTTATCGGTTTCCACTTCACATGCACCTGAAAAGAAAAATCTTACAAATGCTCTTGCATCTTTATTTGTGAGTGGCAACTTTTTTAGTTTCTCTTCAAGTACTTTCCATTCGTTCTCCGGATAAGCGTAAAGACATCCATCAAGTCCTTTAGTAATTACGAACCTTTCTCCTAGTTCATCTCTTAACTTTACAGGTACAATCATTCTATTTTTACTATCCAAACTATGTGAATATTCGCCAATAAACATCTTGCCCTCCATTAAGTCATACTAAACCACTTTTAACCACTTTACACCACTATATATATTCTATAAAATTATTCGCTTTCCTTCAAGATATATTTACTTAAAATAGTATTTTTTTCTTATGATAAATACAGGGAAATCAATAGTTTCATCTATTTTTAAGTATGACTATTAGCAAGCCTTATTTTTGTTACATTTTATGGCAATTATCTTTAGTATTAGTCTTTTTTTCTCCTTATTTGTTGTATATTTTTTAATAAAAATAGGAACTGTCAAAACAGTTCCTATTTTACAAATATATATTATACGTTAAATCTGAAGTTTACTACATCTCCATCTTTCATTACGTATTCCTTACCTTCAAGTCTATATAATCCTTTTTCTTTAGCTGCTGCTTCTGAGCCACATTCAACTAAATCATCATATGATACAACTTCAGCTCTTATAAATCCTCTTTCTATATCAGAGTGAATTTTACCTGCTGCTGCTGGGGCTTTAGTTCCCTCTTTTATAGTCCATGCTCTAACTTCTTGAACACCAGCCGTTAAATAACTTATTAATCCTAATAATTTATAAGATGCTCTTATTAATTTATCTAATCCTGATTCTTCTATTCCATACTCTTCTAACATTTCAGCTTTTTCTTCTTCATCAAGTCCAGATAATTCTTCTTCAAGCTTAGCACACACAACAACTACTCCTGAATTTTCATTTGCTGCATATTCTTTAACCATCTTAACATATTTATTTTCAAGATTTCCACTCATCATATCATCTTCTGATATATTGCAAGAATATAATACTGGTTTAGAAGTTATCATAAATAAAGATTTAACAAAAGCTTCTTCATCTTCATTTAATTCTAATGTTCTAATTGGTCTATTAGCCTCTAAATGAGCTTTAACCTTTTCCATTATTTCATATTCTGCCTTAGCTTTTTTATCACCAGATCTAGCAAGCTTTACTCCTTTTTCCATTCTTCTTTCTAAAACTTCTAAATCTGCAAATATAAGTTCTAAGTTAATCGTTTCTATATCTCTAATCGGGTCTACTGAACCTTCAACATGAACTACATTTTCATCTTCAAAACATCTAACTGCATGTACTATGGCTTCAACTTCTCTGATATGTGATAAAAATTTATTTCCTAAACCTTCACCTTTTGAAGCTCCTTTAACTAATCCTGCAATATCATAAAATTCTACAGCAGTATAAACTTTTCTCTTTGTACCATACATTTTTTCTAATACGTCTAATCTCTTATCTGGTACGCTAACAACACCAACGTTTGGTTCTATTGTACAGAATGGGTAGTTTGCTGATTCTGCCCCTGCTTTTGTTATAGCATTAAATAATGTACTTTTTCCTACGTTTGGTAGTCCTACAATCCCTAATCTCATCTATATAACATCCTTTCGACCTTACTAATACTTCTAAGATTATACTCTAGAACTAACTTAATTTCAACGATAAAATATTCGTTTATTCTCCATACTTTTTAAAAACTCTATAATCCATTTAATTTTACCATTTTTCTTTAATCATTCTAAATTCTCTATATATTTTTTCTTCTATTTTATATTCAAAAGAATTTAGCTTTTTAAATCCAAAGTTCTCATACATTTTAATAGCTATTTTATTATCAATTTCTACACTTGTATATAAACTTTCATGAGGAAACTTATTATGAAAAAATTCCAAAAACTTTTTCAACGCTATAGTTCCATAACCTTTATTTTGGCAATTAATATCAATCATGAATCTTGAAAATGACCATCCTTTTAATTCTTTATCATAATCATATAATAAAAATCCCACCATTTCATTATAATTATATATACCTAAGGGATATAATTCTTCTTCATAAGCAGCTTGTGCTAATGAAAAAGCATTACTAGCTACATAATGTATCTGATGGTCTCCTACCTTAAGCATGATACATTCATTATAATTTGTTTTATCTATTTCTCTAAAATTTATACTCATTTTTTCTCCTAATATATTATACTACCTTTATATATGCAACCATATTCATATCCTTGATTTTTTAAGTTTAAAGGATTTATATAATTTATTATAAATTATATCTAAATTTGAAACGAAAAGCTAAGAATAACCTACTAAGTCATTCTCTTAACTTTTCATATTCAACATATAAACACTCTATTAATTTCTAAGCTCCTTCACTTAAGAAGTTATATTGTGCCATATACAATTCATAATAACTCCCTTTTTTCTTTAGAAGCTCTTCATGATTTCCAACCTCTTCAATTTCACCATTATTTATAACCATAATCTTATCACAGTCCCTAATAGTAGAAAGTCTATGAGCAACTACAAAAGAAGTTCTTCCATAAAGAATCTTTTCTATTCCTTCCTGAACTAACTTTTCTGTTTGAGTATCAATGTTAGAAGTTGCTTCATCTAAAATTAATATTCTTGGATTAGCAAGAAGCGCCCTTGCAAAAGATATCAATTGTCTTTGACCTAAAGATAGTCTTGATCCTCTTTCATTAACTTCAGTATCATATCCTTTTTCTAACTCCATAATAAAACTATGAGCATTTACAGCTTTAGCAGCATTAATTACTTCTTCATCCGTAGCATCAAGTCTTCCATATCTTATATTTTCCATAATTGAATCTGAAAATAAGAATGTATCCTGAAGCATAATTCCCATTTGACTCCTCAAACTTTCTAAATTAACATTTTTAATATCTTTTCCATCTACTAAAATTTTTCCTTTAGTTGGATCATAAAATCTACTTAACAATGAAACTATTGTACTTTTACCTGCTCCTGTAGCTCCTACTAAAGCAATTTTCTCCCCTTTTGAAACTTTAAAACTTACATTTTTCAACACTTCATTTTCATCATCATAAGAAAAATTAACATTTTTAAATTCTACATTACCTTGAATTTTTCCAATTGGTTTGGCATTTAAAGAATTTTTTATAACTGGCTCTACATCTAATATATCAAAAATTCTATCTGCTGCCGAAAAATTTGTAATTAAGGTATTATAAAAACTAGAGAGATTCATAATAGGTCTCCAGAACATACCAACATACATTGAAAATGCTATTAAAGTACCTATTTCTATTTCACCACTTTTTATTAAAAAGTATCCTACAGCAAAAACCACAAGAATTCCTACACCCCAAGATAACTCTACTAATGGCCAGAAACAATCATTTAACCTTACTGCTTTTACAAATGAATCACTTAATTCTCCTACCATATCTTTAAAATTATTTTCTGTTCCTTTTTCTCTAGCAAAGCCTTGTACAACTTTTATTCCTGAAAAATCTTCATGAGTAAAACCATTTAAATTAGAACGTTTATTTCTATAAACTTCCCATCTTCGTCTTGAATAAATTTCTATCCAAAACATTGCAAATCCTAATAAAGGAAGTAACGCTATTGATGCTAATGCTAATTTAACATTAAGTAAAAACATTATTACTGCAACACAACACAAATTAATTATTTGCGGAATAAATGACTGTATTGCTTGAGAAAATAAATTTTTTAAAGCATTAACATCTCCAACAACCCTTGCAAGTATTTTTCCTACAGGTCTACTATCAAAAAAATCAAAAGATAAATATTGAATATGGCTATATAGCTCATGTCTTATATTTACTAAAATATTATTAGTTATGCTAGTTATCATATTCCATCTTATTTTTGATAGTACCCAAGCTACTAAATTTAATGATAATAATGAAACTCCTATTATTATCAAACCATTAACATTTCTACTACTTACATAATCATCTATAGCTATCTTTAATAATAACGGATTTACTATTTCACATATCATTACAAATATCATTAATAATACTACTAGAAAAGCTTTTAATTTATATGGCTTAAGATAAGTTAATAACTTAATTGTTATTTCACTTTTGCTACGCCTCATAACTTCTTCATCTTTATTTATATTATTCTGCATCTTATATAACCTCCTTTTCTAAAGCATTAAAATCTTTAAACTGCTCACAATAAATATCATAGTAAGCACCTTTTAATTCTAACAACTCTTCATGAGTTCCTTTTTCTTTTATTTCACCATTCTCCAAATAAACTATTAAATCTGAATTTTTAACTGCTGAAATTCTATGAGCAACTATAAAAGTTGTACTTTGTTTTTCCATTCCAGATAAATTTCTTAATAGTTCTTGTTCTGTCTCCATATCTAAAGCTGAAGTTGAATCATCTAAAATCAAAATTGAGGAATTTCTTATTAAAGCTCTAGAAATAGATATTCTTTGCTTTTGACCTCCTGAAAGTCCTATTCCTCTTTCTCCTATTTCAGTATTGAAACCTTCATCTAAAGCTTCTATAAAATTTAAAGAGCATGCTAATTTAGAGTATTTTTTCACTTCATCTATATTTGCATTTTCATTACTAAACTTTATATTATTTAAAATAGAATCTGAAAATAAGAAAGTATCTTGTGGCACAATTGCCATACTACTTCTTAAAACTTCTAAATCATATTTTTTAACATCTATATCATCAACTTTTATACTACCTTCTTTTACATCATAATATCTTCCTATAAGATTTAATAAAGTTGATTTTCCTGACCCAGTGGTTCCCATTATAGCTACAGTACTTCCTGCTTTAATATCTAAATTAATATTTTTCAATACTAATTCATCATTATAACTAAAACTAACATTTTCAAATTTAATATCCCCTTTAATATTTGTATCATTTGATAAGCCACTTCTTATTTCAGGCTCCCTTTCTATAATTGCAAATATCTTTTTAGCAGAAGCTAAGTTTCTTGAAATCAAATCTGTAAGTTCTCCTAACATTCTCATCGGCCATATCAGATTCCATATATATCCACTAAAAGCTACTAAAACTCCTACTGTCATCTCTTCATTCATAACTAAATATCCACCTAAAACTATCATTATTACTAATGAAATATTAGTTAAGAACTCTATTTTAGGAAAATAATTTCCTATTACATTTGCCTGATTCATATTTAAATCATAGTAAGATTTATTTAATTTTAAAAACTTGCTTATTTCATACTTCTCTCTTGAAAAAGCTTTAACAAGCCTTATACCCGCTATATCTTCTTGTGCAGTAGTATTTATCTCTGCCGTCTTATCACTTATTTCTCCATAATATTTTCCAAACTTCTTTTCAAGCTGTACTGCAATAAATCCTATTGGAATCATAACTATAAAACATGCTAAAGCTAATTTCCAATTTAGAGAAAATAAGATTATTGTTGATATAACAAAATAAATTATATTTTCAACGAAAAGCCTAAGTCCATAACCAATAGTTTGCCATATATTTTCTGCATCTTCTCCAATTCTTGACATCAGCTCTCCAGTATTCATTTCATCAAAATATTTAAATTCTAATTTTTGAATATGAGTAAAAAGATCATTTTTAATGTCTTGATGAACCCAAGTACTCAATAAATCATATTTAAATTCTTTATTATAACCAAATATTGCTTTAATTACTGAAATAACTAATATAGCCCCTAGAACAAAAAATATGCTTTTTTCATTTCCTGCAACAATTCCATCATCTATAAATATTTGTTGCATATATGGAATTAATAAATCAACACCAATAACAATAAGCATAGATATAGTTCCAAAAATTAATGTTCCCTTATACTTTAATACGTACTTAAATACTTTAGTCATAATTGACTCCCCCTTAGTTTAATTTTTAATTGTCAGCCACCCTTTAGCTCTCCATTTCTCATACTATTACCTCCTTATAAAAT
>JAUMTV010000034.1 GCA_030531025.1 Turicibacter sp. | reverse complement strand
TTTTTGATGTCTGTTTATGCGTGTCAATCGAGAATATATTTAAAAATCTGTCATAAGAGTTGTTTTTATTCATTGATATTTTTTGCATCACTATCATAGAGTGGTAATAGTTATAGGACTGAGGTGAGCAAAAGATGAAAAAAATCAAAGTACTACTGACTGTTGCGGTACTAGGAGCTTTCTTGATGATTAATCAAAATAAAGTATCAGCAATGGAGATCAGCTCGCAATGTGGGATTTTAATGGAACAATCAACAGGGAGAGTCTTATATGAGAAATGTCCAGATAATCAAATGTACATTGCAAGTATTACAAAAATCTTAACAACCATTGTTGCGATTGAAAATGCCGAACTTGATGCATGGGTTGAAATAAGTGATAATGTTACGAGGCAAGTGGGATCCGCGTTATATTTAACTTTAGGTGACCAGGTCAAGCTAATTGATTTATTATATGGATTAATGCTTCGATCAGGAAATGATGCAGCAATGGCCATTGCAGAGTTTGTCGGGGGAGATGAAGCTGACTTTGTAAAGATGATGAATGACAAAGCAAAAGAAATTGGAATGACAAATAGTATCTTCCAAAATCCATCAGGATTAGATGAGACAACTTATAATTTATCAACGGCTAGAGATATGGCACTTATTATGCAGTATGCCATGAATAATCCAATTTTTAGAGAGATTACAGGAACAGAAACACATAAAGCTACAACTAAAAATGGCATGACTTATGTTTGGCATAATAAACATAAGTTAGTGACAGGTTACTATGAGTATGCCATAGGGGGGAAAACAGGTTTTACTAAACAGGCAAGACGTACACTTGTGACATCAGCTAGAAAAGACGAGATGGAACTTATCGTGGTGACCCTTAAAGCGGGTGATGATTGGAACGATCACATGAGTTTATTTAATTATGGATTTGATAACTATGACGTGCAAACCATTATTGAACCTGGAGAAATTACGATACAAAATCAAAATTTAGATGAAAAGTTATATGTTGAAAAAACAGTGAATGTTGTTGTGAAAAAAGATGGAAGCGAAAAAGTAACAACAAATTTAGCACTGTATCAAAAACCTAAAGAAAATGAAGTTGGGGTGCTTGAAGTTTTACTGAATGGAGACGTTATACAAGAAGTACCAGTTTATAAAGCTATTACACCGCAAGTTGAAAAACAATCTTGGTTTGATAAATTAATCAATTGGTTTACAGGGGCGGTGACCTTTTAATGATTCATAAAATTTGGATGGGACTTTTTACGATTGGTATCATTTATAGCTTTTTTAATGGAACGACAAGTGAAGTTAACAACTCTATTTTGGCAGGGGCTCAAGAAGCGATTAATTTAGTGATTTATTTAGCGGGAATTATGATTTTTTGGACTGGAATTTTACAGGTTGCCAGCCATTCAAAAATGCTAGACGGACTTTGTAAACTGTTAACGCCAGTTACACGATTTTTATATCCGAATTTAAGATCTAATCACCCAGCACTTAAATATTTAACAACAAATATGGTGAGTAATCTATTAGGGTTAGGAAGTGCTGCTACTCCGACTGGACTAAAAGCAATGAAGGAGCTACAAGCAAGCAACCCTGAACCAAGTAAACCAAGCTTTGAAATGTATACACTTCTTGTTATGAATACAGCAGGGTTTACGATTATTCCTACAACTATTATTGGAGTGAGACATATGTATCACTCAGAAAATCCGAGCGAAGTGTTTTTGCCTATTTTATTTGCCTCAGGTATTACAACGATCGGTGGATTGATTATTCATAATATTTATAGTCGGATGAAAAAAATTCAATCGTCTGGTGATAAGCTCAGTATGAAGCGATATGAAAGAAGGTGATGAGATGGGAGCCATTAGCGTCTATGTCCTACCAATATTTTTACTTTCTGTTTTTATGATGGCCTTTATCAATAAAACAAATGCTTTTGATCACTTCGTTGAAGGGGCAAAAGAAGGGATGAGAACAACGGTACAACTCGTTCCTAATATTATGGGAATGATTGTTGCCATTAAAGTTTTTCTTGCCTCAGGTATTGTTGATGCCATTGCCGAAATGTTGAATCCTCTTCTCACAGCTATTCATGTCGATGCGCATGTCTTACCACTTATGATTCTTCGTCCGCTTTCAGGATCTGCTGCTTTAAGTGTTACGACTGATTTGATTTCTATTTATGGTCCGGACTCAACACTTGGTCGCTTAGCTTCGATTATGCAAGGAAGTACAGATACAACGATTTATATTATTACTGTTTATTTTGCTGCAGTAGGGTTAAGTGAAATGAAGCATGCGTTAAAGTTAGGGTTGACCGCCGATCTGATTGGTTTTGCTGCTTCAATATTAGCCGTTTCACTTTTCTTCTAAAACGAAATCAGTTGTGAAATAACATCTCCCTTGGATTAAACATTGATTTTTACTTATAATAAAGGTAAAATGATGGGTACGCAGAAATTCTTGTCGAATTTAATATGATCTCTGATTGGAGGGTTTTTTTATAATGGAACGATTACAAAAAGTTATTGCCCATGCAGGAGTTGCATCACGTCGTAAGGCAGAACAACTCATTTTAGAAGGAAAAGTAACGGTTAATGATAAAGTAGTACGTGAATTAGGTGTTAAAGTAACAGGAAAAGAAAAAATTGAGGTGGAAGGAATCCCGCTACAACGTGAGAAAAAAGTTTATTATGTGTTACATAAGCCACGTGGATATGTAAGTACGGTATCAGACGAGAAAAGTCGTCGCACCGTTTTAGACTTTTTCAAAGATAAAGTATCAGAACGTTTATATCCTGTTGGACGTTTAGATTATGATACATCAGGTGTCCTATTATTAACAAATGATGGTGAATTTGCAAATAAAATGATGCACCCAAGTGGAGAAATTGATAAAGTATATTTAGCACGTGTCAAAGGAATTGTGACACAAGAAAGTTTAAAGCCATTAGCACGTGGTGTTATGATTGATGGATATCAAACGAAACCTGCGACAGCACAATTAGTTTCGGTTGATAAAAAGAACCAATCGTCTTTGGTGCGATTAGTCATTCATGAAGGACGTTATCACCAAGTTAAAAAAATGTTTGATGCGATTGGATTCCCAGTAAAAAAATTACGTCGTGAACAATTTGGAAATATTGACGTCGTTGGATTAGCAGCTGGAGAATTCCGTCCACTTACTCCACATGAAGTTAAAACATTAATTTCAATGGCAAATGATAAAAAAGAAAAACCAAAATTACGCTTTACAAAAATGCGACAATTTTAAAAAAAGAGCGATTAGGAACTCCTAATCGCTCTTTTTTTGAATAAAGTAAGGTCAATTCCTACATAATAAAATAGGAATTGGAAATATTAGTTAAAAGGTGAGTCTTGAACTTTGATTGCTTCAGTTGGGCATCCTTCTGCAGCATCAACAACGTCAGCTTCTAAACTAGCTTCAATTTCAACAGTACCAGTGTTGTTATCTCCTGAAAATACGTTTTCTGCGTATCCTTCATCATCATAACCGAATACATCTGGAGCTACTGCACCACATGCACCACAAGCGATGCACTCATCTTTTGAAACAATTGTGAATTTTGCCATTGTTTTGTCCCCCTTCACAGGATTTAGTTTTTGATAACATATAATTCATGCGAATTACATGACTTATTATAAACTAAAAAGACAAAAAAATTCAAATTTAATACTCTAAATAAAGTGAAATTATGATATAATTATTTAGTCTTATTTGTTTTTTTACAAAATAGTAAATAAATCGAGGTAAAATCTCGATACGAATATAAAATGTTTAAAAAAGGAGTGTGAGTGAGGTGGAACAAAAGGCGGATTATGCTGAATTACGACGATTATATTTTAGTCCTCGTGAACAAGACAAAACGCCATCTCATTCGAATGTATCTAACTTTGAGTCAAAAATAGAGGATGAACCACTTGAAACGCCTTCTTCTCGTCTACATGAGGTGATTACATCAACTCTAGATGCGAATGAGATGTTTTCATCGATTTGTCAAGATGAGGTAAATGAATTTAAAACGCAATTAAGTCAACGTTCAAATGATATTATTAATACACTACAAGATAAATACGGAACGCGTACATATTCAAAAATTACCCAAATGATTAAAAGTGAAGATTTCAGTGAATGGGACCAATTAGAGCAGGAATTACTATCTGTTCAAATTGATTCATTAGTAGATCATGAGTTGAAAGAGTCTAAACTAGAACAGCCTAATTTAGCGTCGGTTGCATTTGATGAGTCTTTTGAAGAATTAGCACTTGCTGCGGATGCAGATTTAGATTATCTAGATGCTCTTGTTCAACATGACTATGGTCGATTATGTCGTTTACAGTCTGATAGTGAAAGTATTAGTTCAATTTTCAGTGAAATTCTTGAAAATGAACAAAAATCAAATTCAAATTATCAAGATGATATCTTTAACAAAAATATTGAATTAATTTTTAATTCAGATGTCGATTTAGATGATTGTGAATGGGAAGTCATTGAGCGAGCAGAAAATAAACCACTTGCTGCTAATTTAGACGAAGCCATCGATCAATTAAAACAAAGTTCAGTTTTAAAAGAGCCAACAGATAAAGGCTTAACTATTGAGCATAAACAAGCAAGTTTAGATGCTTTTTATTCTGAACAGAAGAAAGAAGAAATAAAATCGAAAGATGTTTTTGTTTCAGATGAAAATCAAGGTAAAATTAATAATAGAGTTCAAGCTAAGACATTCAATAAATCTATTTTAATGGTGGGCATCATTGTATTAGCAGTTTTAATTTATTTCATCTTACAGTAAAAGAAGATCATTTGACTGAACTAAACAGAATCGAAATCGTTTCGATTTTGTTTAGTTTATTTTTTGTAAATATTATGAATAATTGGTGGAAGAACCCTATTTTGTTGTTGTTTATAAATGAAATAATGTGATAAAATAATTACAGTTGAGGTGATAATATGGTTCGTTCTAAAGTGATTGCAATTGATGGACCAGCGGCAGCAGGAAAAAGTACAATTGCGCAAAAAGTAGCTCAAATGTTAGGGTATGTTTACATCGATACAGGTGCGATGTATCGTGCAGTAACATTAAAAGCATTAAATAATAATATTAATGTTGAAGATGAAGAAACAATTGCAAAAATGCTTGAAAATACAACAATTCGCTTAACGAATGATAAAAAGGTATTTTTAGATGGAGAAGATGTAACTGAAGCGATTCGTCAACCTATTGTTTCACAAAATGTTTCAGCAGTTGCAGCCCATAAGTTTGTACGTGATGAGTTAAAACGTCGACAAATTGAGTATGCAAAAACAGATAATGTTGTTATGGATGGACGCGATATTGGAACAAATGTGTTGCCTAATGCAGATTATAAAATCTTCATGACTGCTTCAGTAGAAGTTCGTGCACAGCGTCGTTATGATGAAAATTTAAAACGAAACATTCCATGTGATTTAGACACATTAAAACATGAGATTCAAACGCGTGATGAATTAGATTCAACAAGAAAGCATTCACCATTAATTAAAGCAGATGATGCAATCGTTGTAGATACTTCAGATTTAACAATTGATGAAGTCATAGATGTAATTATAAATATTGTAAAAGGTGGGGAAAAATAATGAAACATTTTGATGGGATTAACCATGAAGAAATGACTATGGGTGACGTATTAGCAATGGAAAACTTTGATTTACCATCTGTTAATGATGTGATCAAAGGTGAAGTTGTTCGTGTAACAAATCAAGAGGTAACAGTAGATATCCATGGGGCAACTGAAGGAACAATTTACTTAAATGAATTAGCATTAGAGAAAATTGAATCAGCTAAAGATGTTGTTAAAGTTGGAGATATAATTAAAGCCATGATTAAAAAAGTAGATGATGAGCAAATCTTATTATCTCGTCGTGCTTTACTTGAATATCAACGATTCCAAGAGTTAAAAGATGCTTTTGAAAAAGGGGAAACATTAGAAGCAAAAGTTGAACGTGCTGTAAAAGGTGGTTTAATTGTTAACATTGGAATGGAAGCTTTCTTACCAGCTAACATGATTGATGTAAAGTATGTTTCAGATTTAGAACAATACGTTGGTCAAACGATTCAAGTTCGAATTGTAGAATTTAACGTGCGTAATAGAAAAATCAAAGTTTCTCGTAAAATTGTTGTTGCTGAGCAATTAAAAATGGCACGTGAGGAACAATTTTCAACATTAGCGGTTGGAGAAGTAGTTGAAGGAACAGTTGTTCGTATTGAAAAATACGGAGCATTTGTTCGCTTTGGAGCTTTAGAAGGATTAGTGCATATTTCTGAAATTTCTCATTTACCAGTAGAGAAAGTAGAAGATGTATTAGCCATTGATCAAGGGGTAAAAGCAAAAGTGATTAAGGTTGAGGGAACTAAGCTACAATTATCAATCAAAGCTGTTTTACCAACACCATTTGAAGTGTTCACATCAGCTCATCAAGTAGGCGATATTGTTGAAGGTGAAGTTGTTCGTTTAATGGACTTTGGTGCTTTTGTTGAAGTAGCTAAAGGGATAGAAGGATTAGTTCACCTTTCAGAATTATCTTGGGATCATAAAGCAAAACTTGAAGATGTTGTTTCTGAAGGAAAACGTGTTTCAGTTCGTATTTTATCAGTTGATCATGAAAATCATCGTTTAGCATTATCAATTAAAAAAGTTGAGGAAGATCCATGGATAGTCTTTTCTCACCAAGTTGGTGATGTGATTAAAGGATCAGTTACAAATATTACTGATTTAGGAGCATTTATTAAAGTTGCTCCATATATTGAAGGCTTATGTCATTATACAGAAACATCATGGAATCCGAATGTTAAGTTAGCTTCATTAGTTAATGTTGGTAATGAAGTAGAAGTGAAAATTATCTCATTAGATGCTAAAAAACATCGTTTAGGATTATCATTACGTCAAGTGAAGTCAAATCCTTGGACAGAGGTATCATTTAAAGTAGGTGATGTAGTCACTGGAACAGTTGAATCAACTAACGATCGCGGAGCGTTTATTGTAGTTTGTGAAGATGTTGTTGGATTCTTACCAATGAATCAAATTACTGAAAAACGCATTACTCGTGTAGAAGATGCCTTAACAATTGGACAAGAGGTAGATGTTAAAGTTTTACGTTTTGAGCCAAATCAATTCAAATTAGAATTAAGTATTCGTCGTATCAAAGAAGATGCAGAACGTGAAGAGTACAATAAATACATGGAACAACAAGAAAAAGTAGAGAATGAGACATTAGGGGATTTATTTGGAGAGGCTTTAAAAAACTTACTATAATAAACTCTAAGTTCTACTAATAAAAAGGGGGATTTTCCCCCTTTTTATATTCATAAATGAAAATTTGACTAAAGTAGTCAAAAACTACTATAATATTAACGACTTATTTTTGTGTAAAGATGAAAGAAGGTGGCAACATGGTATTACCAGTAGTAGCAATCGTTGGACGACCAAATGTTGGGAAGTCTACAATTTTTAATCGTATTATCGGATCACGTGTGTCAATCGTTGAAGATGAACCAGGGATTACACGTGATCGTATTTACAGTAGCGGAGAATGGTTAACACGTAAATTTAACGTTATCGATACAGGTGGAATTGAAATTGGTGATGAACCATTCATGAAGCAAATTAAACATCAAGCAGAAATTGCAATGGATGAAGCAGATGTCATTGTCTTTGTAACCAATGCACGTGATGGAATCACACAAGCGGATCAAGAAGTTGCAAATATGTTATATAAAACAAATAAACCAGTTGTTTTAGTTGTCAATAAAGTGGATGATGTAAACTTCAAAGAGCAAATCTATGAGTTTTATTCATTAGGATTAGGAGATCCAATTGCAACATCAGCAGTACACGGAATTGGATTCGGAGATATGTTAGATCAAATCGTATTAAACATGCCTGAGAAAAAAGGAATGGAATATGATGAAGATGTAACAAAGTTCTGTTTAATTGGACGACCAAACGTTGGGAAGTCATCATTAACAAATGCAATTTTAGGTGAAGAGCGTGTTATCGTTAGTGATATTGCTGGAACGACACGTGATGCCATTGATACAGAGTTCACAAAGGATGGACAAAAATATGTAGTTATTGATACTGCAGGAATGCGTAAACGTGGTAAAGTATATGAAACAACTGAAAAGTATAGTGTTCTTCGTGCATTAAGTGCTATTGATCGTAGTGATGTTTGTTTAATCGTTATTGATGCTTCAAAAGGATTAATCGAGCAAGATAAACGTGTAGCAGGATATGCACATGAAGCTGGAAAAGCAGTTGTGATTGTTGTAAATAAATGGGATGCGATTGAAAAAACAGATAAAACAATGAAAGAATGGGAAGATTTAATTCGTACAGATATGGCCTTCTTAGATTATGCACCAATTGTTTTCTTATCTGCGTTAACAAAACGTCGTTTACATACGTTATTTGAACCGTTAAATTTAGCAGCAGAAAATCATAAGAAACGTGTTGTAACTCACGTCTTAAATGATGTTATTATGGATGCAGTAGCAATGAATCCAACACCAACTCATAATGGACAACGTTTACGTGTTTACTATGCGACACAAGTTTCAACACAACCGCCAACATTTGTTATTTTTGTAAATGATCCTGAATTATTACATTTCTCATACAAGCGTTACTTAGAAAACTGTTTACGTCAAGCCTTTGGATTTGAAGGAACACCAATTCACATTATTGCAAGAAATCGTGATTAATAACGGGTTAATGAGGAGGATTTATAATGACTAAGAATATAACAGTAGTCGGTGCTGGAAGTTGGGGAACTGCGTTAGCACAAGTTTTATGTGATAATAAAAATAATGTTATGTTATATGATTTAAATCAAGATGTAGTAAATGATATCAATCAAAATCATCAAAATTCACGTTTTTTTGCTGACTTAAAATTACCATCTTCACTAGTGGCAACAACAAATTTGAAAGAAGCATTAAAAGACGCACAAATGATTTTACTTTCTGTTCCTACGAAAGTCATCCGCGATGTCTTAAAGTCAATCAATCAAGAGCTAGATCATTCAGTTATTATTATTAATGCTAGTAAAGGGATTGAACCAGGAACACACAAACGTGTTTCTGAGATTGTAAAAGAAGAAATCGATCCTAAGCATTTAGAAGCATTTGTTGCCTTAACAGGTCCATCTCACGCAGAAGAAGTGATTGAACGCGCTGTGACTACTGTAACATGTGCTTCAACTGTAGCAGAGAAAGCAAATATTATTCAAGAGATGTTTAATAATCAGTATTTCCGCGTGTATCGTGTCAATGATTTAATTGGTGTTGAAATTGGTGGATCAATTAAAAACGTTATTGCCCTTGCTGCAGGGATTATTGCCGGACTTGGTTATGGTGATAACGCGAAAGCTGCTTTGATTACTCGTGGTCTTGTTGAAATTAAACGTTTAGGGACAGCAGTAGGTGCAAATGAAGAAACGTTTAGTGGGTTAAGTGGATTAGGTGACTTAATCGTGACGTGTACATCTGTTCATAGCCGTAACTGGCAAGCGGGTTATAAAATCGGAAGTGGGTCAGATCTTCAAGAAGCTATTGATAGTATGACAATGGTCGTTGAAGGTGTGCGTACATGCCAAGCCACTTATGAAATGGCACAAGCTTTACAAATTGAGATGCCGATTGTTGAAACGGTTTACGAGGTTATTTTTAATAAACTAGATCCTCGTGTAGCTATCGCTCAATTAATGACACGCGATATGAAGCCAGAGTTCTATTAATCATAAAAATGATCATTTGATGTTTCCTATTGGCTTATTCGACTTAATTAACTAAAAAAGGACTTCACAATATCTATTATGCTGATTTATGAGTTAAGAGAACTTGTTTAAGAAATAGGTTCTTCTTCAATCGAAGGGTAGCCAATAATTCCTAACACAGAAAAAGGCCTTGCTATTAAAGTGGATATGAGCTATTACAGTGAATCTATGGCTTAAATAAGGTGATTGTTAAAAATACATTTTAGTTTCTGATAGACAAAAACTATAAATTATTTGCCTAAATGGTACAAAATTCCTCCTCGTATCATATGTTATATTGAACATGAGATATGAGGAGGTTTTAATTATGTTTGATAATCTTTTTGGACGATTTGGGAAAGATGTAAATGTGAATCAAGAAGAGCTTTTTAATATTGCAGATCAAGCATCTGAAATGGATTTAAAGAATGAAGACCAAGTTCGTGCACTCATTCAAAGTGTTGGGGCTATGGTTGGTCGTAAAGTTGATAAATCAGTTGAAGATCAATTAACTAAAATGATTATTAATGGGGAAGTTCCAACTGATATGGATCAATTATTAAAAATGATGATGTAATAACGAACTTAAAGATTTTTAAGAATGAGAAGAAGACTTAGCGAAGCTAAGTCTTTTTTTATGGATTTCAATAAAAATGATTAAAAGTTATCATATCTTTGAGTTGTTAGCGCATATAATTCGAAGAAAACGCAGGCTTGCACCCTAATTAGCAATGTTAATTAGGTTTAGAGTGAATCAATTTAATTCATTCAATTGCAGTAAGATAGAAAAGTTTTTCAAAGTTTTATTAAAATTCTCTCATAAAGTAGAGGATAAGCATCATACATTGATATTGACAAATATAAGTGAAAATGGAGGTTTACGATATGGAAACTAATGAACTGATGAGAGACGTCTTTGCACGCACTAACGGAGAGTTCTATTTAGGGGTAGTAGGAGCAGTTCGTACAGGTAAATCAACATTCATCAAAAAATTTATGGAATCACTAGTTATTCCATTAGTTGAAGATGAAAATGTAAAAAAACGTATGATTGATGAATTACCTCAAAGTGCTAACGGAAAAACAATTATGACAACAGAACCAAAATTCGTTCCGGCACAAGCTGTTAATGTAACAGTTGAAGGTGAAGTATCAGCAAGTATTCGCTTAATTGACTGTGTTGGATATGTAATTCCAAGTGCTGTTGGTTATGAAACAGAAGAAGGACCACGCATGGTCAATACACCTTGGTATGAAGAACCAATTCCTTTTGTTGAAGCAGCAGCTATTGGAACTCAAAAAGTCATTGAAGATCATTCACATATTGGGATTGTAATGACAACAGATGGATCGATTGGAAACTTTAATCGTGAAGATTACTTAGAAGCTGAACAATTAGTTATTGAGCAATTAAAAGCAATTAACAAGCCATTTATTGTCATTTTAAATACAACTCATCCAAAAACTGATGATGTGTATGAGTTACGTGGACAATTACAAGAAGAGTACGGGGTACCGGTGTTACCTTTAAGTGTTGAAAACATGACGAAAAAAGACATCTATGGTGTGTTAAAAGAAGCATTATATGAATTCCCAGTTTCAGAATTAGATATTAAATTACCAAGCTGGGTAGATGCGTTAAGCGATGATAACTGGTTAAAAGCTCGTTTCTTAAAGTTAATCAATCAAAGCACAAATGAGTTTTATAAACTTCGTGACATCAACTATTTAGCAGATGAGCTAAAAGAAGAAGATGTGGTTGAAGATTGTTATATCAGTGCCTTAGATGCAGGGGTAGGATTGGCAGAGTTAGAAATTAAGGTGCCAAATCAATTATATGATCAAATCTTAACAGAGTTAGTTGGTCCAATTAAAGATAAAGCAGATTTAATGTATTTATTACAAGATTATGCGAATATTAAGAAAGAGTACGAGCCAATTGCAAGTGCTTTACAAATGGTAAAACAACTTGGATATGGAATCGCAACACCTGCTATTGAAGATATGACGCTTAGCGAACCAACTGTTGTAAAACAAGGTGCTCGTTATGGGGTTCGCTTAAAAGCAAGTGCCCCATCAATTCATATGATTCGTGTAGATGTTGAGTCTGTATTCGAACCAATCATTGGTACAGAGCAACAAAGTAAAGATTTAATTGACTTTATCTTAAAAGATGCGGATGAAAATCCATTATCTATTTGGTCAACTGAAATCTTTGGACGTTGCTTAAGTGATATTGTGCGTGATGGTATTTCAGCAAAATTATATGCTATGCCTGAAAATGCACGTATGAAACTTCAAGAAACACTAATTAAAATTGTCAACCAAGGAAATGGCGGATTAATTGCCATCATGCTATAATGTATGTGAAAAATCTCTCATCAATTGGTTGATGAGAGATTCTTTTTTATTAATTTCCAATTATTTGTTTAAAGATTTAAAAAGTATGACATAATAGGATAAAATAGTGTTCTATCAACAAATTCTGCAAATAAATGTTTGCAACACAATATGGTGTGTGGTAAACTTTAACTTGCAATGAAACATCTTAGGAGGTATTTAAAACTTATGAACCGTTCTCAATTAGTAGATAAAATCGCAGAAAAAGCTGAGTTAACAAAAAAAGATGCAGATAAATTTTTAAGTGCTTATATTGAAACTGTAACTGAAGCTTTACAACAAGATGATAAAGTAGCTTTAGTAGGATTTGGTACATTTGAAGTTCGTGAACGTGCTGCACGTCAAGGACGCAACTTACATACTGGAGAAACAATCGAAATCGAAGCTAGCAAATATCCAGCATTTAAAGCAGGTAAAGCTTTAAAAGACGCTTTAAAATAATTTATAAAAATTAGACAAGACAACTCATGAAGGGTTGTCTTTTTTTTTCATTTTAGTCTAATCATCAGAACGTGGTATAATAGCAATAGATTTCATCGTTAGTATGACATGAAAATCAAATATATAAGTCCAGATAAGTTTTTTACATCGTAAAAAACTTTTAGCTGGACTATAGTCTGCCTTTCACGGCACAACGATCAAACATTTAGTGTGTCGTGATGAATGTAGATTTTATTTCTATTTATATATAGATTAGATTGATGGATAGAGGTGAGAGTATATGAGTATTCGTTTTATAACGGGACGATCAGGGGTAGGAAAAACCCGCGTGATTTTAGATGAAATAAAAAAAGCTTGTGATACGCATCCTCAAGGAGATCCGATTTTTGTGATTGTTCCTGATCAGATGTCCTTTCATATGGAATATCAGTTGTTAAAACAAAGTGAACAACCCAGTTTAATGCGTGTCCAAGGATTAAGCTTTAGTCGTTTTGCATATCGTATTTTGCAAGAAACAGGGGGAGTCAGCCGTTACCACCTTGATCAGGTCGGACTGGCCATTTTACTTCAAAAAGTTATGAATGAGAAAAAGGAAGAGTTAGCGTTATTTCCGTTTTATGCAAACAAACCAGGATTTATTAATAAGGTAAGCGAGATGATTGCTGAGTTTAAAAATTACTATGTGAGCCCTGCGCAGTTGTTTCAATGTGTCAATGAATCAAATGAAGCGATGAATTGGTCCATTCAATCGAGTAAAAAAATTAATGACTTAGCGCTCTTATATGAAACTTTTCAACAAGTATCACTTAATAAATATTTAATGAGTGAAGATTATTACACGCTTTTAAGTGAGCAAATCGCTAATAGCCAAACGGTTGCAAACAGTGATTTTTATGTAGATGGCTATCATATTTTTAATAAACAAGAAGAGTTAATTTTATTTCAATTAATGAAGTATGCTAAATCTGTAACGGTTGTGCTAACACATGATATAAACTCTGAAAGTTCCGTCTTTGACATGTCAGGGCGAACATTATCACGTTTACAAAATGGAGCAGAAGAACGTGGGATAAATTATGAAATTTGTGATTTAAGTGCGCATGAACAGTCACGATTCCATAAGCCGAGTGCCCTGCTTCATTTAGAACAACATTTTTTACAAGTTCCACTTGTTCCATCTCATGAAGAGGGGATCTTTTTCTTTAATGCAGCTAATCGCCGCTTAGAAGTCGAAGAAGTTGCTAAACGAATTCATTGCTTAGTTCATGAAAGTAATTGTACCTATAGTGATATTGCCATTTATACAGGAGATGCAAATGCATATGATGAGCTAATTGCGGCGATTTTTCCTAAATATGAAATTCCAATTTTCTTAGATTATAAAGAATCGATGCTTAATCACCCGTTAATGACCATGATTTATCATTTGTTTGATGTCATTTTAAATCACTGGCGTCACGAATCATTGTTTACAGTCATTAAAACAGGGTTATTTATTAATGTCGATGGATTTAAAAAAGGCCAGTCATTTTATGACTTATATCAACGCTACCAGCGCGAAATTGATCTACTAGAAAACTATTGTTTAGCAAGAAACATGAAAAAGTCTGATTGGACGTCTTCAGATACTTGGATATATGAACGTTACCAAGGTCTTGGACGTGGCTATGTTAAAACAGATGATGACTTAGAAATAGAGCAAAAGATTAATACGGTTCGAGGTGAGATTAGTCATCTCATTACATCGTTTGAGGCGAAGTTAAAAAAAGCAAAAACATATAAAGACTATGCGATTGCAACATTTATATTCTTAGAAGAATGCCAAGTACCTCAAAAGTTAGCTTTATTTGAAGAGAGTGCACAAGAATTACAAGATTTAAAACTTTATAAACAGCACAATCAAGTTTGGAATCAATTACTGTCTCTTTTTGAACAACTCGTTGAAATTGGTCAAGAAGAAGTGGTGAGCTTAGAAGATTTTGTGAATGTTTTTAAATCAGGAATTGAAGAGATGACATATGCAACAGTTCCACCACGTCTTGATCAAGTGGCTATCGGAGAATTGCGACGTGCTCGTTATCAGTTAGTAAGCGACTTAAAAACACCAGGACAATATGGAATTAAGCATGCGTTTGTCTTAGGAGTAAATGAAGGGCAAATCCCAAAATTTATGACGGAGAGCAGCTTGTTAAATGAAGCCGAGCGTGAATCACTTAAAGCAGCTGGAATTGAATTAGCTCCAAGCCTTGTTCAAACACAAATTGATGAGCAGTTTATTTTATATACCGTTTTCACCTCTGCTAAAGAATCATTAACACTATCATATGCCAATAGTAATGATGAAGGAAAAGAGTTTTTACCCTCATATATTTATACTCATGTCAAAGCGATGTTTCCTGAAGCGGTTGAGGCGCATGTTGGACGTGAATGGGAAGAGGAAGTATATGATCATTTAACGACTCATATGCAAGCCGTTGCTCATTTAATTGCGACGTTAAAAAAATACCCACAGCGTCGCGACTATTATGAACCACTTTTAGATTACTATAAAGAAACGCAACCACTTGTTTATCAGATGATCACACAAATTTTAAACTATCAAAATGATGTCACAAATTTAGATGTACAGATTACGAAACAATTATATAGTGATGAAATTGTTGCGAGTGTGTCTCGTTTAGAGTTATTTAATCAGTGCGAATTTGCTCATTATCTTCGCTATGGACTTCAATTAAAAGAACGAGAACAGTATAAGTTAGACTTACCGCATATTGGAGAGTTATATCATGAGGCTTTAAAACGAATTGCAGAGGTGATTCGAAAAGAAAATCGTTCATTTGCGGATTTAACGCAAGAAGAATGTTTAACGTTAGCAAAAATGGTATCAGATGAATTGAGTGAGCAATTACTTTATAAAATTTTACGTCAAAATAAACGTATGATGAAGCTAACTGAGCGCTTAACACAAGTTGTTTATAAAACATTACTAGGTTTAAAATATCAAGGAAGTCATAGTGCCTTTAAGCCACTTTTCTTTGAGTTACCATTTGATACGAAGCAAACAAATGGGATTCATTTAAAGTCACGTGAACTTCCAAACGGCTTTAGACTATCGTTAAAAGGAATTGTTGACCGTGTCGATGTAGCTAAAAGTGAAGATGGTAAACAAGCCTATTTAAGAATTATTGACTATAAATCAAGCCAAAAAGATTTAGAGCTAGATAAAGTGTATTATGGCTTAAGTTTACAGTTGTTAACTTACTTAGATATTGTCGTTTCAAATGCTTTGCAACTTATTGATTTACCAGCAGAAGTCGGAGGATTACTATACTTCCATGTTCATCGTCCATTTATTAGCCAAGATGCAGAGGATTTATTGCATCAAGAAGCTTACGAAGAAAAAATTATTCAACTTCAGCAAGAAAAGTATAAAATGAATGGGTATTTACCAGAAGATTATGATGTTGTTCACTTAAGTGATCAGCGTTTAAGTGAACAGTCAAAAAGTGATATTGTTCCGATTACATTAAAGAAAGACGGCAGCTTCTCAGCAAGAGGAAATGCGACCTTAAGTAAAGAGACATTACAAATGCTTCGCCAATATACAAATCACATGATTGAAGAATCGGCAATGAAAATTACTCAAGGACAGCTTAATATTAATCCAATGAAATATGGAGAAAGTACCGCATGTGACTATTGTCAATATCGTGGAATCTGTCAATTTGACCCCGATTTCCTAGGAAATACTGCACGTTTACTTCCAAAGATGAAATCAGATTCTGCGATGGAAGCGATAAAGTGTAAATTAAAGAAAGGAGGAGAAGAGGATGAATTCTGTTAATATTCCTAAAAAACCAAGTAATACCATATGGAATGATGAGCAGTGGCAAGCCATTTATGAAAAAGGACATGACTTATTGATTTCTGCAGGAGCGGGATCAGGAAAAACAGCCGTTTTAGTTGAGCGAATGATTCAAAAGATTTTAATGGATCAGATTCATGTGGATGAGTTACTTGTTTTAACGTTTACTGAAGCAGCCGCTGCTGAAATGAAGCAACGTATTCGTTCACGAATTGAGCAAGAACTTGCTAATCAGCCGGATAATCTATTACTTTCAGCTCAGTTAAATAAAATTTCATCTGCTAATATTTCAACCTTTCACGCCTTTTGTAATAAATTGATTCGTCGTTATTACTATTTATTACAGTTAGACCCTGTCTTTAAAATTGCGGATGATATTGAAGTTGGGATTTTACAAGATGATGTGATTGAATCATTATTTGATGATTTAGCTGAAGCTGATGATGAAAACTTTTTACGACTAACTGACATCTTTAATGGAGATCGTGATGATGAAGCGCTTAAAGTGATGCTGTTAAAAGTTTATGAACTCGCTCGATCAAACCCACAAATGCAAGACTGGCTTATGAATTTACCTTCTCTTTATGAGTGGGATGGACAAGACTTAAAATCGTGGCGTTATTATGGTGAGATTGGAAAATTAATGATGCCAGCGATTGAGGAGGCACTATTAGATTTAGAAAAAGCACGCCAATTTGCAATTGACTCTGAAATGATGGGAACCCCTCATAAATATCCAACAGACGTTTATCCAGATGATTTAGCTTATGCGACACGTTTAAAAGAAAGCCAACAAGCAAGTTATAATGAACTACGTCGAGCTTTTAAAAATACAAAGCTTTCAACATTCCCACGTTTAAATAAAAAGCAATTTGATGAAGTGGCTCATGGCCAAAGTAAAGATGCCCGTGATTTATTTAAAAAACGTTTAACTAAAATGGAAGAAAAATATTTTGTTTATTCCAATGAGACACATGCCCGTCATTTTAGTGAAAGTATTGAGACGGTTCATGCCTTATCTCAACTCATCCTGCAATTTCATGAGCGATTTATGAAAGCGAAGCGAGAACGTCAATTGTTGGACTTCTCTGATTTAGAGTGGAATACGCTAGCGTTATTAGTTAAAGATAATCAACCAACTGAGGTAGCCGTTGATATTTATCATCAGTTTAAAGAGATTATGATTGATGAGTATCAAGATACGAATTCCATGCAAGAGTGCATTATTACATCAATTGCAAAAGTGGCAAAGCCAGAGATTCCAATTTTTATGGTTGGGGATGTCAAACAATCGATTTATCGTTTCCGTTTAGCTGAACCGAGTATTTTCCAAGGTAAGTATCAATTGTTTACAAAAGATCAAACACTAGGTAATAAAATTGATTTAATGAAAAATTATCGTTCACATCAACAAGTCATTGATGCAACGAACTTTATTTTTAAACAATTAATGGATGAACCAGTTGGAGAAATTGAATATGATGAAGCAGCGATGTTAAAGCTTGGAGTCGAGGGGGAAGCAAACGACGCCTTTAATCAAAGTGAAATTCATCTTCTAGATAAAAAACAATTTGAAGAAGAGAGTGATGCTGATTTAAATGCTATTGAAATTGAAGCTCATCATATTGCGCGCTTAATTTTACAATGGGTAAATAGTGGTCAACAAATTTATGATCGTAAAAAAGGTTGTTATCGTTCAGTGACTTATCAAGATGTTGTCATTTTAATGCGTTCATTGAGTAGTGTAACTATTTTCCAAGATGTGTTTAGAATGTATAATATCCCGCTTTTTACCGAGCAAAATACTGACTTATTCGATTCCATTGAAATCATGAATCTTGTTTCTTGTTTAAAAGTCATCGATAACCCGTATCAAGATATTCCGCTTGTCGGATTAATGCGTTCTCCAATGTTTTTCTTTACAGAACGTGAGTTATCGCTTATTAAAGTATCGACGAAAGCTCAGTCATTTTATGAGTTAGTGCGATATTATCAAGCTTATGGGGAAGAAGAGTCTTTAAAACAAAAAGTCAAGGAGTTTATCAAAACGATTGAACGCTGGCGATTTGAATCAAAGACCACATCTTTATCTCAATTAATTACACGTATTTATGAACAGACACTATACTATGAGTTTGTTTTAGGATTACCTCATGGATACTTACGAAAAGCAAACTTAGATGTGTTTGTTGATAAGGCTAGAATTTATGAAGCAAGTACGAAAAAAGGATTATATGGATTTATTAATTACATTGATCGTATGAAAGCATTAGGGAAACATTTTGGAAAAGCAAAAACAGTAACAGCCAATGAAAATGTTGTCCGAATTATGTCGATTCATAAGTCTAAAGGGCTAGAATTCCCAATCGTTTTTGTTTCACAAATTCATAAAAAGTTTAATGAACAAGATGAAAAAGGAAATTATTTAGTTCATAAAAAATATGGAGTTGCGGTGAAGTATATTGATCCAGTGCTACGATTAAAACAAAAAACCATCGCTCAAAATGTCGTAGGTTCGATGATTCATAAAGAAATGCTAGCAGAAGAAATGAGACTCTTATACGTGGCTATGACACGTGCAAAGTCAAAATTAATCTTTACAGGGGTGTTTGATGCAGATAAAAAACTAGCCTCAATGAATGAAGTGATTAAAGAATCGCAGTGGTTACTCCCTTCAAGTTATCGTTTGAATGCGAGAAACTATGCGGATTGGATTATTGCCGCTGTCTTAAAACATAAAGATTCAAAAGAAATGGTCGAAACTTATTGTGAAACACAGCCTTACTTTTTAGATGATGAAAGTTCATGGCAGTTGCGTGTTATAACTGAACATGAACAGTTAGAAGAACAACAAATTGAAACTGAACAAAAAATATTAGAGCCACCACAACTTGATTTTGAGAAGATTTTTCATCAAACGTATGAGTATCAACCGCTCGTTGAAATTAATGCGAAGCAATCCGTTTCGCAACGAAAAGAAGAAGAGTCGACTCCAATGTTTAAAGGAATACCTGAAGTTAAGCCTCAAGTAGCTTATGACCGACCATCCTTCATGAAAGAAAATCAAATTAGTGGCCCTGAAGCAGGAACAGCGTTGCATCAATTTATGCAGCATCTTCCTTTGACACTCGATCATACCCTTGAAAGTCTTCAAGAAATGAAAGAACGCGTCATTGAAAAAGAAATGATGACTGAAGCGATGGCTAATAAAATTAACTTTGAACAAGTGTTAGCTTTTACAAAGACACCACTTTATGAAGCAATTACGAAAGCTAATATGGTTAAAAAAGAAGTTCCGTTTATGACTTTAGTAAAAATTGCGGATCATGAACAGTCACAAATCTTATTACAGGGGGTTATTGACTTACTTGCCGAATTTGATGATCATGTTTGGATTATTGACTATAAGACCGATTATGTGCTTGACTTTGAAGCACAATATGAAGAATTAAAAGAACGCTATGCGGTTCAGATGAAGTATTACTCCAAGGCGATTAAAGAAATTTATCCAACTAAAAAAGTTAGTTGCTATGTTTACTTTTTAAAAGTTCAACAATCTATTATTTATGAATAGAAAAAAGCTGAATCCCAGGTGGGTTCAGCTTTTTTCCTATTCATCAAATTTAACGTTATCTTTAATATATGCTTTTGTTTTTAAATATAAGGTACGTTCGTGGAAATCAACTTCATTATGTTTAATTCTAATTCCTTCAATATAAGAAGCTAATACGAGTCCAAATAAAATCATATAAGAGAGTGAAGAACTTCCTCCATAACTAATGAACGGTAAAGTAACTCCGGTAATTGGAAGAAGTCCAATCGTCATTCCAATGTTTTGAATTTGTTGGAAGAATAACATCCCAAAAATTCCAATACAAACATAACTATTATAATGTCCTCGATTTAATGTCGCAGTATTTAAAATTTCATAATCAAATAAACCACATAAGATAACTGTAATTAATGTCCCGATTAGACCAAAATCCATCCCAATAACAGCAAAGATAAAATCGGTATGAGCTTCAGGAAAATAAACTGTTGAACTTTGGAATCCATTTCCAACAAGGTTTCCTGAACCAATAGCTAATAATCCTTTAGCCAGCTGCATTCCATGACTTCCTATTGTTCCGAATGGATCAAACCATCCTGAGAATCGACTTAACTTATAAGCTTGAATTTTTAACACATCTGTTAAAAATTCAGGAAAAACACCAACTAATAAAATAAAAGCTGTAATAACAACAACAGCTATCCCACCAACCGTTAAAATATAACGCCATTGAATACCTGAAGCAAAAATCATCATTGCAATAAAGAATAGGATAATCATTGTAATTCCAGAATCAGGTTGTATAAAAATTAAAAAGGCAGGTGGTAACACTGCAGCCATAATTTTAAATAATAAATTCAAATCTGTTATAAATGTTCGTTTGACATGAGGATATCGTTCATTATGTTTTTGAATAATATCGGCAACAACAAGGACAATACCAATTTTCATAAATTCTGACGGCTGAATCGTTCCAATACCTTTAAGGTTATACCACGAGACGGCTCCATTAGTTGCTTCTTTGACCAGTGGAATTGGAATGTGCAATTCGGCATAAGCATATAATCCTAATAAAGGGATCATCCAAAATCCATAAATCCACCAACGAAGAGCTCGAATTCTATCGCTTCCAATGATAACAACAACAAAAGCAACAATTGCTCCAAGGGAAATAAAAAGGAGTTGTCTACTCGCATAATTCGTCGTGATATCAGGATAATTAATTTTAGTAAGTGGAACAGCCGATTGAATCGCTACTACTCCAATTCCAATAATTAAGATTAAATATACGATAATTGGATTATAAAATAAAATCCGAATTTTGTTTAAAATAGTTCTCAAATTTATCACCCATCACATAAGGATAGTTTTATTCTATCAGATAATTGAGGAATTGATAAGTGATTGAGAAGAAATGTTTTTATAAAATGAAATTTATAGCTTTAAGTCACCTTCTGAAAAGAAAAAAGCAGAGGGTGACAGAAGACTTAAGCCTGCATAAATTATAGTATGACGAAGGTAAGGGAGGTTAGTCGAATGCCTAAATCAGTTGAAAAAGAGCCGCTTTTATTTGTGGATACATCATATAAAGGATGTTTTGTACAGGAACAAAGTTTTTTTAAAACACCTACACCCAAACCAAAAGATATTGTTGCATCGAACTATGTTCATAATTTCGATCAGCTTAGTGAAAGTAACTTTCAATCCTTAATTCCATCGAATGTTACCATTCATGAAGTCTTTGAAGAAGATCCTGTTATTGAACCAATGTCATTCACATTTGAGGATGAAATAGATGAGGTAGAAGAAAGTTGTCCTTATGAAACGGTGAATATTGTCGTTGATTGTGAAAGCCAACCTTCATCTTTACTGTTTGAAGAGGAGCAAATGAATTCATCGATACAAGACGATATTGTGGTTTCATCAGAAGACATACCTGTACTTGAAGATTTAACAGTTCATGAAATACAGTCATCTTCTGAAGAAGAGACGAGCAATCAAATAGATTCACTTTCAATGGAGCAAAGTATAGATCAAAATATCGAGAATGACTCGCAAGTCTTATCAGCAAACAGAGAAGAAGAAAATGTTATACTAACTAATTCATTAACGGATGAAAATAATTATGTTGAAGCTGTACAAACAGAAGAGCTTGAAGAATTTTCATTTTTAGACCCTAGTGATAGCGATAATTTAAATGAAGATAATGAGATAACTTCTGTTAATGTTGCATCTGCTGTTGAGCTTGATGAAAAACAACAAGAAGTTTTATCATTTATCCGAGATTTAACCAATCGTCCATCTATGATGAGAGCCCCCATTGTTCAAATTGTCAAAAAAGATGGAAGTTTAAAATCAGGAATGATTGAAGTCCTTGATGATTGGCATATCAGTATTGATGATTTAATGGATGATGTAGAGATCATCTCCATTTCAGAAATTGAAGGAATTAGAATTTTACATTTATAAAAAAGAAGCCAATGATTTGGCTTCTTTCACTTGTTAATAAAGGCAACCTTTTAGTGGTAACTCCACATCATCAAGACATTGAACAGCACTAAATGTATTTAAATCAACTGTCACACATGTTTTGGTCACCCGATATTTTGGATGGTTAGCATCGTAAAACTCAAATTCATGACAAGAAGAACAAAGAGGAATTAACATTCTTAAAGTCGCACAATTTCCTTTCACTTCTTCTACTCTAAAAATAACATGAGCAGCAGAGGTATTTTCATCACAATAAGCTAATTCAAAAGGATCGCCATTTTTTAAATATAAAATAACTGGTCTTGTATTCGCTGTTGAACGGTGACCTAAAAATGGTTTATCACAGCGTAGGCATGAGTTTTCTGTTTCTCTAGATAAACTTTGACGTTGTAATCGATCAATTAGTTTTAAGGTCTCTGCTACACATTTTTTTTCAACACAAGAAGGATTTGTTTCAGAATAAATAGTATGATGATAACTACAACTCACGCGTTTCACCCCCTTACTCACTATAGTTTATGCAATAAACTTCTCGTGGTATAGTCATTCTCCCTAAATAAAAAAAAGAGGACTAAGTCCTCTTTTTAAATACAGTCACACACCTCTAATTTTAAGAACACATCATCAAGACATTGGATGGCAATGAAATCATTTAAGTTAACAGTAACGCAAGTACGTGTTGGAACAAATTCTGTTTCAAATCTCATTGAATTAAATTCATCAAAAGAAGATGAATTTTCATTGCATGATGATCTTCGAGTCGCTAAAGCTCTTAATGTCGCACAGTTTCCATTCACATCTTCAACACGGAACACAGGAATTGGCTCACTTGGATTATCTGTTAAAACTGCCAATCTAAATGGTTCTCCATTTGGAAGATATAATATAAATGGTCGAGTATTCGCTTTTGAAGTTTCACCTAAAATAGGGGTGTTACAACGAGAGCAACCGATTTCAGTTGGAACGACGGCTTGCTGTAATCGATTTATAAATCTCACAGTATCAGCGACACAATTAGCTGATCGATTTGCATTTGAGTTATTGGTTGTAGTGGGTGTATTACATTCACAACTCATATCCTCACCTCCTAGGTACACTACTAATTTATGCCTTTTTTAGACAGTTGACTATTTAAAATCCCCAAAATTAAGATTTAAATCCTTAATTTTAATTGTTAAATTTTAGGTTTATTTTTGAAAAAGATGGTACATACTAAATCTGATATGAAAAGGGGTGCGTATTAGATGCAAAAAATATTAGTTCCTATCGGTGTCGTAGCTTTACTAAGCTCAGGATTATTTTTTTACTCTTATATGATGAGTGACGAGATGGTTTTAACACGCCTAGGGTATGATCGAGCATTAATTGAAATGCTAATGGAGGAACAACCTGACCTTGTTCAAGATTTAATTGCGGATCATCGAAATAGTAAAGACATTGCTGATTATTTAACTGTTAACGGTTTTAATTATGACTGTTATGAAGCATATGTGACATTAGCAGAACATTATCCTAATCATGATGCAAGTGATATTGTTTATTTAGCAACATTTTTAGATCATGTTTTTTTCCCAACATTATTACAGCAAGGATATACTGAAGAAACGATTGAACTGTGGTTTTCAGATGCCGATTTTAATACTTATGTTGAATCTGTTGATATAGTGACATTAAATCGACTCTTAAATTATGCAAAAGAAACAGGCGATGATTTAATGAGTTTATTTAGTTACGTTAACTATGAAAAAAGATATCCCTATTTAAAAATTGAAGAAGTTATCTCCTCAATTAATGAGTATCAAACGGTTATTTTACCTAATCTTAAAGAAAAAGGATTTGAATCTTCACAAGTTGAGCAACTTTTTTATCAATTTGGATTAGCAGATTTGAAGTCATTAATGGAAACGACATTAAATCCCGATCAGGCTTTTGAGCTTATGACGGCGAGTAGTTTTGATTCGTCAAGTTTTGCCCTATATGATGAGGTATTAAGCCAAGATAAAAATTACTCAGTGACATATGCTTTGCAATATGCCAAATATCCAAATGTGAAATCGAATTTTTATCAAGATATTGTTGAAACACCGAATGCAAATAGTTTATTTGTTTTAGTAAATAAAAATTATCGACTAAATGAAAGTTATACACCAACTGACTTTGTTCCAGTAGATGTACCACTATCAGAATATTCTCAAGTCAATACTAATTATTTACGTCGTGATGCTGCTGATGCAACTGAGTTATTCTTTGCTAAAGCAAAAGAAGCGGGATATGACTTAACATTAAGAACAGGTTATATTTCATATGAGATTCAAAAAAACCTTTATAATCAAGATGTTTATGAAGTTGGTTATGAATATGCTGATCAATTCAATAGTCGTCCAGGTCATAGTGAACATCAGACAGGTTTAGCGATTGATATTACAACCCCATCGATTAATAATGAGTTATCGATTGAGTTTGCTAAAACAGAAGAAGGGAAATGGGTATTAGAGCACGCCCATGAATTTGGGTTTATTATTCGATATCCTGAGAATCGTGAAGAAGAAGTTGGTTATAGTTATGAGCCTTATCATCTTCGTTATGTAGGAGTTGAAGCGGCTACTGAAATCTATGAAAATGACTGGACTTTAGAAGATTATGTTTTAAATTATGGATTATTAGAACAAGTAGAAGGTGATCAATCAAGACCAGATTCTTCAAATCAAGAAGACTCTGAAGAAATCAATGATTTAACTGAAGGTTCAGAAGAAATTAATGAATCGACTGATGAAGCAAGTGATCCAGAGTCTTCAAACGATGGGTCAGTTGAATCAGATTTAAGTGAGTCAGAAAGTGAGAGTGGTGAAGCGAATTCATCAGAAGCTGAATCAGAAGATTCAGATGAGAACGACACAAATGAGTCGGATTCTTCAACGAATACAAAAGACAAATCTGACGATGAAAAAAGTCAAGCAATCCAAGAAGACAGTGAATTAAGCGAACAAGAAAAATATGAATTATAAGTTGCATTATCCCCAGTAAGAAAGTGCCTTGTGCACTTTTTTAATTCCCTAAAAATGTAAAAAATGTCGGGAAATAGTTGTCGTTTTAGAGCGGATGAAAAACGTGTCGGGAAATTAAAAAAACGGCTGTCGAAAGCGATGAAAACGAGTTGTTTTTGTCAAAAAATAAAAAGCTAGTTTTCATTCTAAAAGATGATTATATAAGTCCAGATAAATTTTCTTCATAGAAAATTTTTAAGCCCTAGCAAAGGAGGAGTAGATTTCTTTCAGAAATCGCTAGGTGACCCCCGGACGATAGGATGCCTTTATAATTAAAGGATATCAGTATTTTTGTTTGCCACCTTAGATGTAGAATACTTATCTGTTTATATATATAGATACTAGCTTTTTTATTGGATGTGAACTTATTCATGGCATGATAATTAGGGAAATAATCATATGCTTTTAAAGAAAGGGTTATACATAAAAGGGGATGAAATGAGATGATATCAATAAAGATATGTGTGGGAAGTTCATGCCATTTAAAAGGTCGTATGAGGTGATTCAATCATTGCAACAACTGATTAAATCGGCTGCTCTTGAAGATAAGATTGAACTTAAAGCAGCATTTTGTTTAGGGCACTGTACAGAGGCAATTTCTTTAATGCTACCAAGTGATGAAGTGATTAGTGTTTCACCGACCCAGATAAATGATATTTTTAATTCAGTCATTCTTCCTCTTGCTTTAAAGGAGGAGTCACATGAGCATAATTAATTTTTCCTCAGCAAGTTGTAAGAACTGCTATGCGTGTGTGAGAGCATGTCCGATTCAGTCCATTAAAATTAAAGATGAACAGGCAATTATTATGGAGGATAGATGTATTGCTTGTGGTCTTTGTTTAAAGGCTTGCCCTAAAAATGTGAAGAAGATTGAAACAGAGCTTGAAAAAGTTCAGTCTTATTTAAAAAGAGGGGAAAAGGTTGCGGTTTCTTTAGCGCCGACTTGTTTTGGCGTGTTTGATATTTCAGCCCAAGTTCTTTGTGGGATATAAAAAAAACTAGGCTTTCATTATGTTGAAGAAACTGCTGTTGGGGCATTACCTGTTACGAAAGCTTATCAGAGAACTCAACATGAAATGCAAGGTTCTTGTTTTATTACAAGTTGCTGTGCGTCTGTTAATCTATTAATTGAAAAACATTTTCCTAAGTTAATTCCAGCACTTATTCCAGTGATTACCCCATTAATGGTCCATGCACGCCTATTAAAGCAAAAATATGGCCATGAAACTAAAGTTGTCTTTATTGCTCCTTGTTTAGCAAAAAAAATTGAAGGAGAGGAGGATCCATTTATTGACGCCGTTCTTACGATCGAAGAGTTAATGCAATGGATTGAGCAAGAGAAAATTGACTTTAAAAAAGTTGATCCTGTTTTATTAGATGCAACTGAACAAAGCCAGCGGACTTATCCTATCGTTGGAGGCATGAGTGGATGTTTTACTAATAAAAATGAAGAGATAGAAATCATTGCTGTTGATGGAA
>JAUMTV010000033.1 GCA_030531025.1 Turicibacter sp. | reverse complement strand
TTTAGTTATTGGATTATTTATAAAGCCTAGAAAAGAACTTAATATAATCGAGTAGGATGTAAGTTGCACGGATACACCTAAAAAAATAGTATTTTCTCAAATAAGAGAAAATACTATTTTTTTATTTTAATACTTCATTAATTTGTGTAGCTGTTATTTCAGCTAATTTTTGCTGATGAGTAGTAGTACTTACTTTTGCAGCCTCTGTTGGATTAGTTAAAAATCCATTTTCTATTAATATTGAAGGCATAGTAGTATTCTTACAAACATATAAGACGCTATTCTTCGCCCCTCTATTATATAAACCTAAAGTAGATGAAGCTTCGTTAGCTATTGCTGTTGCTAGCCCCTTACTTATAGTAACCTTATCTGTATTACTTCTTGACGCATAAGACCTAGTTTCTAATGTTAAATCTCTTCCATCTTCAGTAATCATTCTTTCATTAATATAAGTTGTAATTGGAGTTCCTGTACTATAATATACCTCAAATCCATTTGCTGAAGAACTAGTAAATGAATTATGGTGTATTGAAACAAATAAATCAGCATTCATATCATTTGCAACTTTAACTCTTTTCTTTAAACTTTCAGTAGAGTCTCTATCTATTATTACACTATCATATCTTGTCATGTATACTTCTATTCCTCTAGCCTCTAATTCGGCTTTTAACTTGACAGCAATTTGTAAATTTAAATTTCCTTCTACATATCTAATTCCATTGTGAGTTGCTGTCGCACCTGGATCTACAGATTCAATCTCATGACCTGGGTCAACTACTACTAATTTTGCTTTTCTATAAGTAAAGCTTCTTTCTATAACTTGAGTTGTTCCATCATTTGCTGTTATTTTTATTTTTAAAGTCTTTTCTCCAGTAGGCATTCCACCTAAGTTAATAGTACCTTCAAATCCAGCATTATTTCCACTTGGATATCCTGGATAAACCTTATTTACATCTGTTCTTGTTGTTCCATAAGTAATAGTTCCTAAGTCTATATGATCAACATAAATTCTTACTTCTTTAACACCACTTGCTGCTACTGCCCATCCTCTTACCTTTAATTCACCTGTCGTTGTAACTGTACCACTTGTAGGCTCATCTAATGAATTTATTGATGGTAAGTTTTTAACATTAACTGTTCTATCTATAGTTTGAGTAGTTCCATCATTTGCTGTTATCTTTATAGTTAATTTTTTATTTCCACTACCTAATGATGATATATCAATCAGACCTTCAAATCCAGCATTATTTCCACTTGAATATCCTGGATAAACCTTATTTACATCTGTTCTTGTTGTTCCATAATTAACTGTACCTAAATCTTTTCCATCTGCATATACTCTTACTTCCTTAATTCCAGAGTCAGCTAATGCCCACCCTCTAATCTTAAGTTGTCCTGATGCTACTGTAAGATTACTAATAGGTTCGTCTAAACAACTTCTTGATGCTAATTTTTCAATCTTAATTGTTCTATCTATAGTTTGAATTGTTCCGTCACTTGCGGTTATTTTTACAGTTAACTTTTTACTTCCTGTATATATACTTGATATATTAACAGTACCTTCAAATCCAGCATTATCTCCACTTGAGTATCCTGGATAAACTTTATTAACATCTGTTCTTGTTGTTCCATAAGCAACTGTACCTAAATCTTTTCCATCTACATATACTCTTACTTCCTTAATTCCACTTGAATCTAATGCCCATCCTCTTATCTTTAAAGTTTTAGAACCAGCTATAGAATTGCTAGTTGGCTCATCTAAAGAACTTCTTGATTGTAGCTTTTGTATATTAATTGTTCTTTCAATATTTTGACTTGTTCCATCATTAGATGTTATCTTTACAACTACCTTTTTATTACCAGATGTTAGACTTGAAACATCTATTGTTGCATCAAATCCTGCATTATTTCCGCTTGAGTATCCTGGATATGCCTTATTTACATCTACTCTTGTTGTTCCATAAGTAACAGGACCAAAGTCTTTATTATCTATATATACTCTTACTTCTTTAACTCCTACTTGATCTAATGCCCAGCCTCTAATTTTAAGATTTCCATCTGTTACAACACTATTATTAGTTGGTGAATCTAAATTACTTATCTTAGGTAAACTTACATTTTCATCTTTTACAACTATATTTCTTTTGTAACTTTGAGTTTCATCATTTCTAGCAATAATTTTCACTTCTACAGTTTTATTACCAGTTCCAAGATTACTTATATCTATTGTCTCATCAAATCCTGAATTATCTCCATTAAAGTATCCTGGATATGCTGAATTAACATCTGCTCTACTCACTCCAGTGTTTATAGTTGCAACCTGAGAATTATCAACTAAAACCTTAATTTCTTTAATTCCAAAAGCATGTAAAGCCCATCCTTTAATTCTTAATTTACCATTAGTAATAACTTCTGAATTTGATGGTGATTCTAAATTACTTCTTGCTGGTAAATATTCTGATTGAGTTGCATCACAATATAGTCTAAATAATTCTATTCCGTAATTTGGATCTGATGCCCAGCTTCCAGTTAAACTTAATACATCCTTTGCTTTTCCTAAAATACCACTAGTAGTACCAAACCACCCTATATGTCTTGGATCATATGTTTCATTTGATGATAATTGCTCATTTTTCCAACTATCAACGTAAGTTGTCTTTGGATATCCATCTGCAGCCGCATATAATGCTAAGTGGTCTAAATGTGCTATTACACCTTGTTCCCAATTATCAAATCTCTTATGTGCATTTTTATCATAATCATCTCCACCAGCTGGATTTTTTAATCCACATGGATTATGATAAGATTCGTCTAATACTCCACCAAATTTTCCATAACCAGTTTCCTTAGCAGCTTGTACATAACCTAATACCCAGTTAACTCCGCCTCTTGACTCAGCATACTGTTTATATAGTTTTGCTAAGCTAACAAATGTTTCTGTAGCATTTTTGCTTCTTGCCCATGCTTCAATAGTTTCTAAGGAAGTATCTACTTGTGAAACTATATTAACATTTCCTATTGCTCTACTACTTAATGCTTGTACATTGAAATTAAATGAATTAAGCATAAACAATAGACATACTAATACTAAAAGAAATCTATTTTTATTCATCGCATTCCCCCCTACTTTTTATAATAACATCCTATTAATAGTAACATATTACAAATATTTTTGTAAATAGATGGCACATCAATAGTTAAATTGATATCTTAAACTAATTTATAAATTAAATTTTGTTATATTACTATTTTATAACTCTTATTTTTAAATAACTTGTACATTATTGTTATATTCTGTTTAATAATATATACTAATAAAGGAAAGATTTTAAAAAATAAAGATGTTATTTTCACTAATTAAGCGTATATTTAGACTCTTGCTTTAGGAAACATCTTTCAGAAAGGAGAATATCATGAGTATCTTTACACCCATAATAATTATTTTTATATTATTATTAAACTATTATTTATATAAAAGAAACTCCTATTCAAGAAGCTTTTTTATAATGTCTAGTAGTTTTTTAATAATTTACATTCTATTTGCTATAATTATTTATTACAATAATTTATTAAATGGATTTGAACATGGAATATTATTTGGAGATGTGGCTAATAATCACTTTTGTGATGAATATAAATATTACATAGATTCTGATATCTTATTAAATCATTTAAAAAATGGAGATATTATTGCATGGTTACATAAAGAATTACCTGTATATGAATTCGTAGATCCCGAAGGTCATGCTAGTTATGGAAACTACAATATATTCGTAATCTTATTAACATTCCTTAAAGGTATAGGAATAAAATCTACTCTAGATTTAATTTTAATAAAATTATTTGTATATATTCCAACAGCAATATTTTTATATAAAACATCTAGATTATATTTAAATGAAAAACTATCTTTAATAAGTGTAGGAATTTTTAGTCTATTACCTGGATATATATTATGTAACTCACTGCTTATGAGAGATAATATTGTAATTTGTTTAGTTTCTATATTGATTTATTACATATTAGCAAAAAAAATAAATTATAAGTCAATAATTTTAATTTTACTAGTAGCTATGTTGCTGTTAGAATTTAGATCTTATTTATTTTTAGTTCTTATTGCATGTATTATTTTTACTTTTAAAAATAATAAGCGTATTCTTAGCTTTATAGATACACTATACTTTATTGCAATAATTGCTACAATTTATTTCTTTGTTAATTTTAATTTTCAATTGCAACACTCAAATACATTTTTCTCATTTTTCCAAATTACACACTTACAAGATATATTTACTGCACAATTTGGAGCTGGTCCTAATATGATAATTAATTTATTTTCTCAATTAATTATTCATATTGTATATGATCCACCACTATTAAGCTTCTTAACAACAGGATTAGTATATTTAGTTTTATATTCTTTAGGTAATATTTTAGGAACTATTTTAACTGTTATTTGTTGCTTAGCTTTTGTATATTTTGTAATAAAAATTAAAGATAAAAAAGCCATATTCCTATTTAAATTTACAGCATATTTTACAGTACTAACTGGTTTAATAGTCCTTGCTAAAGACTTATTTATAATTAATAGAATTGCCCTTCTGTGGTTACATCTATTTATAATAATATTACTTTATGTAGGAAACTCTATAATAAATAAACCATCAAAATACTAAAAATAATCTCTATGGAAAGTTATTAAACTTTTAATAGAGGTTATTTTATAAATTCATAATTATTATAAATATTAATACAACTAAAATAAAAAAGCCCACATAAGTGGGCTTTTTTATTTTAGATTTAATTACTTATACATTTCATTGTAATAATTTAAATATTCACCTGAAGTAACATTTTTCATCCATTCTTGGTTATCTAAATACCATTGAATAGTCTTTTTAATTCCAACTTCAAATGTAGTTTCAGGATACCATCCTAATTCTTCTTTAATCTTGGTTGGGTCGATTCCGTATCTTCTATCGTGACCTTTTCTATCTTCAACATACTTAATTAAGTTTTCAGTAACTTCCTTATCAACATTTTCATTTAAGTAAGATATTACTGTCTTAACTATTGTTATGTTAGTTCTTTCATTATGTCCACCAACATTATAAACTTCACCACTTCTACCGTTGTTTATAACCATATCAATAGCTTTAGCATGATCTTCAACAAATAACCAGTCTCTTATGTTCATTCCATCACCATATACTGGTAAATATTTGTGAGCTAAACAGTTATTTATTAATAATGGTATTAACTTTTCTGGGAATTGGAATGGTCCATAGTTATTTGAACATCTTGTTATGTTCATTGGCATTTTGTATGTATCATGGTAAGCCTTAACCATTAAATCTGATCCAGCCTTACTTGAAGAGTATGGGCTATGAGGGTCAAGTGGAGTTGTTTCCATGAAGTATCCTGTTTCTCCTAATGAACCATATACTTCATCTGTTGAAACGTGTAAGAACTTAACTCCTTCTTTCCATGTTCCATCTTCATTTTCCCATGCTGATTTAGCACAGTTTAATAGGTTAACTGTTCCCATAACATTTGTCTTAGCAAATACTTCTGGTTCTCTTATACTTCTATCAACATGAGATTCTGCTGCAAAGTGAGCAACATAATCTATTTCATATTTTTCAAATAAAGAATTAACTAATTCATTGTCACAGATATCTCCATGTACAAATATGTGTCTTGGATCATCTTGAATTGACTTTAAGTTTTCTAAGTTTCCTGCATAAGTTAACTTATCTAAATTAATTATTCTTATATCTTCATATTTTTTTAACATGTATAATACAAAGTTTGAGCCTATAAATCCAGCTCCACCAGTTACTAAATAAGTTTTCATAATTAAACTCTCCTTATATCTCCAAATTTTAAGTTTATCGATAATTTACTAATTATTTTTCAACGTTATCCATGAAAGTTTTTAAGGCTTCTTTCCAATCTCTCATTTCATCACCAACAGTACATCTAAGCATCATATTATCAAGTGATGAATACGCTGGTCTATCAGCTGAATTAGGATACATACTCTTATATTCTGCTGAAGTACATGGATTTACTTTGCAATCTCTTCCTGAAAGCTTCATTATTTCTGTTGCAAAATCATACCAACTACATTCACCTTTTCCAGTACAATGATATATTCCATACTCTTCTGTTTCTATAAGTTTTAATATGTGATATGCTAAGTCATTTGCATGTGTAGGATTCCCAAGTTGATCATTTACAACACTTAGAGTATCTCTATCTTTTCCTAACTTCATCATTGTGTAAACAAAGTTATGTCCTACATATCCATAAAGCCAAGCTGTTCTAACTATATAATACTTTGATGAAAATTCTCTTACAAACTCTTCACCTAAAAGCTTAGTTTTTCCATAAGAACTTACTGGAGCAACTATATCCGATTCATTTAATGGTGTATCTCCAACACCTCTAAATACATAGTCTGTTGAAACTTGAACTATTTTAGCTCCTATTTCTTCACAAACCATAGCTAAATTTCTAGGGCCTAAAGCATTTATTTTAAAAGCTAAATCTTTATTTGCTTCACATCCATCAACATTTGTTGCTGCTGCACAGTTTATAACTACATCTGGTTTTACTTCATTTAAAACAGTTTTTACTTGTTCTAAATTAGTTATATCTAATTTATCTACATCTACAGCAAAAACTTCAGAATTTTTAATTTCTTCTGAAACTGCTCCTATTTCAGCAGTTCCTGTTACTATTATTTTTTGAAGTTCATTTCCTAATTGGCCATTTGAACCAGTTATTAATATTTTCATGTGATAACCTCCACTACATTCAATTTACTTATTATAAGTAAAAGGTAAATCTAGCTCTTTGAATGTTTTTTGATTTTTATCTTTTTCTGATAATAAAACTTCTTCAATTCCATCTAATGGCCACTCTACAGCAACATCTTCATCGTTCCATAAAAGTCCACCATCATGTTCTGGTGAATAGAAATCTGTACATTTATAGTTAAATGTTGCAGTTTCAGATAAAACTACAAATCCATGTGCAAAGCCTTCTGGTACATAAAATTGTCTCTTATTTTCTGCACTTAAGTATACACCTTCCCATTGTCCATATGTAGGTGATCCCTTTCTTAAGTCAACAGCAACATCCCACACTTCTCCTTCTGTACATCTTACAAGTTTTCCTTGTGTATGTTGAGTTTGAAAGTGTAGTCCTCTTAAAACACCTTTTTTAGATCTTGATTCATTATCTTGTACAAAAGTCATAGTTAATCCTGCAGCATCAAAATGTTGCTTATTATAACTTTCCATAAAATATCCTCTAGCATCTCCAAATACCCTTGGCTCAACTATGTATAAGTCAGGTATTTTAGTTTCTATAAATTTAAAATTTCCTACTTCAACCATCTCTTTTACTCCTCAATTATATCTACTAAATATTTTCCATACTCTGTTTTCATTAAAGGTCCAGCTAATTCTCTAACTTGATCTTTTGAAATCCAACCTTGTCTATAAGCAATTTCTTCTAAACAAGCTATGAATGTTCCTTGAGTAGTTTGTACTGCTTCCACAAAATTAGATGCTTTTAACATTGATACATGAGTTCCTGTATCAAGCCAAGCCATTCCTCTACCTAATAAGTCTACTTTTAAAGTTCCTTCTTCCATGTAAACTTTATTTAAGTCAGTTATTTCTAATTCTCCTCTTGCTGATGGTTTTAATGCCTTAGCTTTTTCTACTACTGAGTTATCATAGAAATAAAGGCCTGGTACTGCATATTTTGATTTTGGCTTTTCTGGTTTTTCTTCTAATGAAGTTACCTTACCATCTGCATCAAATCCAACTACTCCAAAGGCCCTTGGATCTTGGACATAGTATCCAAATACCATTGCTCCCTTTTCTAATTGTGCTGCTTCTTTTAAATGAGAACTAAAGTTTTGACCATAGAATATATTATCACCTAATATCATTGCTACATTATCATCACCAATGAATTCTTCACCGATTATAAATGCTTCTGCTAATCCATTTGGTTGCTCTTGAATTGCATATTCAATATTTAATCCATATTCTGACCCATCTTTAAATAGCTCTTTAAAGTTAACTATGTCTCTAGGTGTTGATATTATTAAAATATCTCTTATCCCAGCTAACATTAACACTGACATTGGATAGTAAATCATTGGTTTATCATATATTGGAACCATTTGTTTTGACATTGCCTTTGTTACTGGATAAAGTCTTGTTCCTGATCCACCTGCTAAAATAATACCTTTCATAACAAATACCTCACTTTTTATTTTTTGTAAATTTCATACCTATAAATCTTGCTCCGAAATTAATTATTGCGTCTACAATGATTAATGGTTTTTTATCTTGTATACTTCTCTTTGCTATATATTTAAGAACAGTAAGTCCACGTTCTCCTGCACTATACTCTTTTAAATATTGATTCTCATCAAAGAATTTTCCAATATCCTTATATCTTTTTAAGGTTTCCTTGAAAGATAAATCATGAGAATGAATTATTTTGGAGTCTGCTGCATATTCAATTCTATATCCATTCATAATAAGCTTATATGCAAAATACATATCCTCATTAGTAGGTAAATTTTTATTATCATATCCATTTAACTTTATAAATATCTCTTTAGAAATAGCACTTGATGCATCAGAAAAGAAGAAGGTCATAAGTCCTAACCTATTAATATCCTCTTTACTAACTATCCTTTTTTCAGCTGGATAATTTATTTCCCTAGTATATCTTTCAACCTTATGTTCCTCATAACCTATTTGTCTACTAAAGGCTGCCTCACATTTGCCATCAATTATATCCTTCGTTAAATGATATAACCAATATTCATCAACTATTTTTATATCTTGAGTTATAAATACTAATATTTCACCCTTAGCTTCAAATGCAGCATTCTCCCTTACTAAACTATGTGAAAACTCTTGTTTTGAAATCTTTTTATAATTACACTGTAATTTTTTCAACTTAGCCTCTGTATTATCATTTGACTCAGTTAAAATAAACTTTATTTCTTCAATGCAAACATCCTTTTGCTTTTTTATATTAAAATACAAATCTTCTATATAATCTTCAGCATTATAAAGAGGACATATTATGGATATTTTCATCTATCTTTCCTCCAACTTCAAACGTCTTAAATTGCACCCTCACCTTTAATTACAGATCCAAATGTTTTAAAAATTATTTTTAAATCTAACCAAAAACTTCTATTATCTATATAATACATATCCATTTTAATTCTTTCTTCATAGGTAGTATCACTTCTTCCATTAGCTTGCCAATATCCAGTAAGTCCAGGAACAACTGAAAACAATTTAGCTGCATATTCACCATAAAGAGCTACCTCTTTTTCAACTATTGGTCTAGGTCCAACTATACTCATTGTTCCGTTTAATATGTTTATTAATTGAGGTAATTCATCTATACTTGTTCTTCTTAAGAAGTCTCCAATCTTAGTAACTCTAGGATCATTTTCTAACTTAAAGTTTTTATAAAACTCTTCCTTTTGTTCTTTTGTAAAATTCTCAAATATTTCTTGAGAATTTTGATACATAGTTCTAAATTTATAAACTTTTATATCTTTGCCACCAAGTCCTTTTCTAGTATGGCCAAATATTATTGGACCTTTCGAGTCTAACTTTATAGCTATTGCAACAATAAGGAAAACCGGACTCAGCAGTATTAGCCCTATTAAGGACCCTATTATATCTATTAATCTTTTTATAAATAAATATAGTCTTAATCCTTTTTTCTCATCTCCTATATCATTAACTCTAAAATCAGTCATATTATCACACTCCATACGAATCTCCGTTAATACTCCCTTATATTTATTATTATCAAATTTCATCATAATTACTATAACTAAAAATCAATATTTAAAATTAATCCAAGTATATTTCACTTAAAACTCTTTAAAGCATAGTAATATTTTCTGTATTATCTTTATATTATTCCACATACTCACATTTTTTTCTACAATTTTCAAGATTTTTGTTGTTATTATACCTTAAATTTAGATTAATTTCTAATTATAGTCATACATAAAGTAAATCTTACTATTTAATAATATCAATGTCAATATAAAAGGTGCACTATAACATGCACCTTAAGTAAATCTTAATAATTTGTCTATTAAAATTTAAAATTTCTCATCATATAGTTGTATTAAATAAACTTCCATAACTAACACAAAGAATACTGATAAACCTGCAATATAAGGATTAGTAATTGATGATGCTAAAATTGACATAGTTCCTATTGTCCATCCAACTAACATTTGTTCATCTCTTTCTTTTAATCCTCTTTTAAATAGAATTAATAATAATTTAACAAAATTGTATACTAAGTATCCAAAGAATATTAATACACCAATTACTCCTGTTTTAAATACTAGCTCTACATAATATAATTCAAAACTACTACTATTAACACTTTGTAGACCATTTTCCTCCATATATTGAGGATATTCATAAATGTGAGCACCAAATCCCCATCCTAAAACCGGTTTTTCTTTTATCTTATCAACTAAAAATCTAAGTTGAATTGCTCTAACCTTGTTAGATTCATCATTTTCAAAATCACCAATAGACTCAATTCTATCCTTTATACTTCCTGATGATTCTGGTAGGTTTTGATCAGGAGATACAGGAACTATAGTCTTAGGTAATATAATTGCAACTAAAATTAAAGGTATTATAGCAATTAAAACATTTTTTATAGTTAATTTATATTTTCTAAATCTCCATAAATAATAAGCAAATGATAATACCACAACTCCTAGAGTTCCAAGCCAGAAACCTCTTGTATTTGATACATATATTCCTATTAAAAGAACTGCTAATTTTATTATTCCAGATATATTTCTATCTTTATTAAATAATTTAATAAACATAATTGCTACTGCAAGTTGCATAAAAATACCATTGTATAAATATACTCTAGCATAATTATTAGATAATACTAATCCACTTATAAGTCCATACTGTAATTTAGTATTTAAATTATTATAAGCTACAATTATTTCTAAATTATTAGGTAGATAAATTCTACTTACAAAAAATAATATAATAGTCATAACTGCAACTATAACTGCACAATTTACAAATATATTTAATATCTTATTTATATTTTCATTTCTACCTTTTACATAAGCTATTAAAAGTAATACATATAATATTCCTAAGAAAGAATTTACATCTGAGAATATATCCCCAAGACCATTTCCATTAATTAATCCAATAATACTTCCATAAGCTATATATATACATACTACAATAATAGGAACTAAAAACTTTCTTTCAATTCTTATTTTCTCTCTAAAAATCATATATACAGAAAATAGTACGCCTATAGCAAATAGTCCCTTTCTAATTGGAATACCTAACACATGACCAAGTCCTCCCAATACAAATTCAATAAAAATTAAAGCTGTAACTATATTAAAAATACCTCTTATAGTGTCTTTTTTACCTTCCATCTTCTTTACTCCACTCTATTGTATTTATTATTTTTAAATTTACCAAATATATTATTTTTATAATCTTTTATTCCTTTTTTAATATATTTAAATTTCTCAATTTTCCTATCTTCAAATAAAATAATCTTTAAATTTTCAGTAATAAATCTTCTTTTATCAGTTAATACCCAAGCTGGGAAATCTTCTTTATATTTATCCCAAATATAATGTCTATTTCTACTCATATAATACCTTCTTAATGGGCTATGATTAGTAGGTATAATTTTTAATCCTAATACACTTTTCTTTACACTTTCTCCTAGATTATGTATTAAAACAGCAGAATTAACTTGTATTACTTTTAATCCTTTTTTATTTAAAGATAAACAGTAATCATGATCAACTAAATCAATAAATAGCTTTTCATCATATAATCCAATATTCTTATATATATCTGCCTTAGTTAATGCTCCTGAAGTAATTTCTGTTAATACTTCTCTGTATGGCTTTGAAAATTCTTCTTCATTGCTAATAACATTACTATTTTGATATTCTTTTTCTTCAACATGTACTGGTACAAGCATTGCTACTTTTCCCTTTAAATCTTTATCAAAGTTTTCATAGCATTTTAACATATTTTCAATCATATCATCGGTAACTATACTATCATGATCTAAAGTTAATACCCAATCATATCCCTTTTTAATAGAATAATTTATTCCTTTATTTAAGGCATATGCAATTCCCTTATTTTTTTCTAAATATATAATAGTTATCTTCTTTTCTAGCTCCTTTAACATACTAACTGTTTCTGGCTTAGACCCATTATCAACTACTATAATTTCATCAACTTTTCCTTTAAGCTTATTAATACGATCTTTAAAATTCTTTTCAACATTATATGTTATAACAACCGCTGCTACACTATTCAATATTATCCCTCCATGATTATAAATCAAATAGTTTGTATATCTCTTCATTAGATATATTTATATTTTTTAATATTTGATTTCTTTTGCTTTCCATTAAAGCTCTTTTAGTCCTTACTTCTTTAACATACTTTAAGCATTTCCAATCAAATATCATAAAAAATACAAGATATTTCATTAAACCTATATATATCTTACTTTTATCTTTTTCAAATGCATAACTTGTTTCATTCTTTATAATCATTAAGTAGTGATTTCTAAAGGAAATACCTTTTAAAAATTCTGACTGACTTCTTCTATTCTTTATAGTATTTATTATTCCTTTACTGCTATTCATACCTCTTCCGTGATATGCAATTGCATCATGTACATAATAACATTTAAATCCATAAAGATTTAATCTCCAACAAATATCAATATCCTCTTTATATGCAAAAAAGTCATTATCAAAATATTCTCCATTAATTTTTATTTTTTCTAATGCTTCTTTCTTGAAAACTGCAGCTGCTCCACAAACTCCAAATACTCTTCTATCTTCTTCATATTTGCCTTCATCAACTTCATTTTGTCCAATATCAATTCCCTGTCTATAGTGATTAAAGCCTATACCTACAGAGTCTATTACATCTAGCTTTTTATCCGTATCAAAGTCATATTTAAGTAACTTTCCAGTTACTGCTCCTATAGTGACATCTTCTTCAAACTTCTTAATACAGTTCTCTATATACTTTTCACCAAATATTATATCAGGATTGGCTATTATTATATAGTCACCTCTTGATAACTCTATACCTTTATTAGCACCACCAGCGTATCCTGTATTCTTATTTTTGAATAAAAACACTTTATCCTTGAAGCTCTCTTCAATAATTTTAACTGAATTATCAGTTGAATCATTATCTATAACTATAATCTCTATATTTTTATAATTTTGTTCTAGTAATGATTTTATACATTTATATAAGTACTTCTCACCATTCCAATTAACTATTGCTACAGAAACTAATTTATTCATATGTAAACTTCTCTCTTCCTACATAAATATTTCATATAATATATTATGTTTAATATTTTTTTATACATAATAATAGTTAACTATTTACTTTTTTAAGCTTACCTTTTACTAAATTAAAAGAGGTCTTAATCATCTTCTCTCTGAATATTACCAAAATTCCAAAATACACTACTACACCAATTACTATTTGTCTTGCTAATATTATAAAGTTTCTTTGAGTTCCTTCTCCCATAAGAGAAACTATAATAAACATAATTATTCCAGAAATCCAATATTTATATGTTTCCTTAATCCAAGAAATATCTACTATTTCTCTAGAATACCATAACTGAATTAATGCAATTGTAGATTCTGCAGATAATGTTGCTATTACTGCCCCTAGAGCTGAATACTTAGGTATTAATATTAAATTAAGAATAAAATTAACAGCGGCTCCAACACAAACTGAAATAGTATATTCTTTATTTTTTCCTACAGCTATCATATATTGAGTTCCAAAAACATTTCCTAATCCAATTACTATTATCATAACAGAAGATATTTTTAGTAAAGGAATTACGCTAAGATATTTATATCCAAAGAACATAGGAATAAACCTATCACTTACCCCCATTATTCCAAAAGTGATTGGTATTGCTAAAAAGCTTATAACGGTGAAAGATTTCTTAAGAGTATCTTTTACTAAATTATGTTGATTTTTACTAGTTAAACTAGCTATTCTAGGCATCATTACCATTCCTAAAGAAGTAAGTATTGTAAGTAGTATTCTAACTATCTTTTGTGATTGATCATAATATCCTACTTCTACTGTAGGACAAAATATACCTAACATAGTTTTATCTAAAACAGTATAAATCTGAGTTGCAACTTGTGGTATAAAAAGAGCTAAAATAGGCATCATATGCTTCTTTAACTTTAACTTCTTTAAATTTTTGAATGAAAAGGTACTCTTATCCACATATATCCACATTACACATTGACCAACAAACATAGTTAAACTATTTATAAGTATATATTGCCATAAATTACTACTATCTTTTACAAAAATAAATATTAAAACTACTGATATTATCTTAACAAAAAAGCTTCTTATTGATGCATTTTTGAAATCCTCTATTCCTATGAAATACCAAGATATATCTATAGCATTAGATAAGATAAAAAAACCTTGTAGCATATAATATAATCCTAATGAACTATTAATCCCTAAAACTAATACAAAGATAACATAGGAAATCATGCAACCAATAAATTGTATGGCAAATATCTCCCAAAAAGTTTGTCTTAACTTTCTTCTATCCTCTCTAACTGTTGCAATTTTTTTTGTTGCATACATAGTTATACCTAATGTTCCAAGCAACATGAAATATTGAGTATTTGCATTAGTTAAACTATTAGTTCCAACACCATGTGGTCCTAAAACTCTAGATACATATGGCATAGTTATTAAAGGTAGTAAAATAGCAGTAATTTGATATATCAAATTATACAAATAATTTGTTTTAACACTTCTAGCCATACTATTCTTCCCTTCTTCCACTTATTATATCTAAAATCTCAATAAATTCATCTGTAGTTTTTTCCCAACTTAATTCTTTTAAGAAATCCATAGAATTTTGGCTCATTTCTTTTAACTTGCTAGGATTATTAATTGCTTCCTTAACTTGTTTATAAAAATCATTATAATCAAATGAAGTTACAATAGCTGTATTCTCCGGGAAGAAGTACTCAAAAGTTCCTTCCTTAAACTCTATTACAGGTAATCCTGTAGCTAACATTTCATATGGTACTAGCGAAATATTTGTTAATGATGCAACTAGTCCAAAATCTGAAGTATTATATAAGTTTAATAATTCACTTTTATTTAGTTTTCCTATATTTTCTCCACCTTCACATTTGAAGTTTTTATCCTCACCATAATACTTAATATTTAAAGTGATTCCCTCTTTACTAAAATCATTCTTTAATTTTGTAAGTAAATATTGAATTAAATAAGGAGCTCTTTTACCAACATCCTTAATATACACAGCAAAATTAAACTCTTTTTTATCCTTATAAGAGTCAAAATTTCTTTCTTGTGCAAAATATTCCTTACCTTCATAAGGGAAAGTAATATAATCTAATTCTGAATTTATCATACATTCTTTTTCTATCATATGCTTATTCCACTTACCTAAACTAACCATATGATATCCAATTTCATAGCTTTTTTGAGCCATAATATAGCTCTCTCCATATAAATTGAAATATGGTTCATAGTCTTGAATGAAATACATCTTATATCCACTCATTTTTCTTGAATAATATACTGATTCCCATGACGTAGCAATTACTATATCACTTTTTACTTTTGTAATATCATCTCCAATAATATTTCCTTTATAATTAGTTAAATTTATTTCTGCATTTTTCTTCATATCTTCTATATTTTGGGATGCAAAAGAAACATATCCTACATTATACCCTCTTTTGCTTAACTCTGTACCTAATCTTAATATAGATGTATGACCTCCACTAAAGGCAGGCATTCCTGGTATAACAAATGTTATACTTTTTATTTCCTTTGGTACGATATTTACAATTGGAGTAAAATCTACTTCCTCTAACAAGCTATTTATATATCTTTTAAAATTACTCTGATCCCTTAAATAAATAACTTTTCTCATTGCTTTTACTATTTTTCTCACAATAATGCCTCCTTATTGGACCTTCCAATATTCAATTTTTTTACTTTCCTTTAAACCGTCATTTAATCCCTTTACTGCAGACTTTACAGCATTAAAATTATTAATATTCTTTACAACAGTTTTTAGAAATCTTATATAATATTCCTTCTTATGCTTTTTATAATCTTCAATACTTTGATTTCTTTTAGTATACATAAATAAATTTCTTGTTAAATAGTATTCTTTAAATCCAGTTGTCTTTCCACCAGTTGCTGAATGCATATGATATACAATACTATCCCTTAATAACTTAGCTTTAAATCCTGCTGATTTAAGTCTTAATGATAAATCAACATCCTCAAAATATGCAAAAAAATTACTATCAAAGTAATTATCATTATCTAATTTTACTGCTTCTAATGACTTTGTTGAATAAATGGCTGCTCCTGCACAAACCCCTTCTATACTTATATTATTCTTACTTAATATATCTGCAACACTCTCCTTAAATCCTACCTGTAGTGGAATTAAGTCCTCTTTAAAATTTAGTCCAGCTGCATCACACACATCTTTATTGAAATAATTTATCATAAATAACTGAAATACATCAAAATCTTTATTATTTTCTATGCCATTCATAGCATTTTTTAAAGACTCTTTAGGAACCTCAACATCATTATTTAATGTTAGAATATAATCGCACCCATCTTTAATTGCCTTTTTTATCCCAATATTATTTGCTGGCGCAAAACCACTATTATAACTCATTTCTGTTAAATCTATCTTTAATTTTTCATTATAACTTTTAATTATTTCTTTAGAGTTATCTTTAGAATCATTATCAACTATGTATACCTTAAAATCTTTAAAAGATTGATTTTCTAAACTTTCAAGGCATTTATCAATTAGCTTTTCGCCATTCCAATTAGCAATTACTATCCCAATCATATTTACTTCTCCTTCTAATTACTCTATTTTAGTTTGCCTCTAATACCTTTTTTATAATCTTTATATCCCTTGAAAACCATCTTTATTTTGTTTACCTTATCTTTTTCACCTAAAATAATTTTTACAAATTCCTTTTTAAATAAGCTTTTATCTCTATTTAAAGTAAAACTATTTAAATCCTTATACTTTTCCCAAGTATAAAATCTATTTCTTGTCATATAATATCTTCTTAAAGCTGAATGATTAGATGTGTTAAATTTTACAAAAATACTTTTTACTGATTGGCTTTCTCCTAAACTATGATAAAGAATTGCATCCCTTACCTTTATCATTTTAATATTTTTTTCATTTAATCTCATACAAAAGTCAGTATCAACTAAATCTATAAATAGACTATCATCAAAAAATCCTACCTTATCGAAAACTTCTGCTCTTAATAAATTTCCTGACGTTATATCTGCATCAACGTATTCATAAGCATCCATATCTGAATTTTCTTTAATAGACTGAACTCTCTCATCTACAAAGTTAGGGAAAATACTTAATATGTCCTTTCTTTCTTTTTCATCTATACTATTATATACTTCAAGCATCTTTTCAACCATGTTTTTACTTACCTTGCTATCTTGGTCCATAGTTAATATCCACTTATATCCTTGCTTTAAGACTGATCTAACACCTATATTTAAAGCAGTAGCAATTCCTAAATTCTCTTCATTAAATATAACTTCTATCTTTTTCTTATCTATATCTTTAATTAAATTTATATTTTTTTTCTTTTCTACCTCAGAACCATTATCCACAATTATTATTCTTTCAACTTGATTTATTAACAAATTTATACTGTCTAATAAATTATTATCTGGATTATACGAAACTATAATCGCTGCAACTTTACACATAACACCTTCTCCTCACTATCGTAATTATTCTCCTTATAAAATGAAATTTATAAAAAACGTACCATTTCTCATAAATTTTTCTTTTAAGTATAGTGGTATTTTGTCTAATCCTAGTAATTATAGCATATAATGAAATCCATTTGAATTTTTTTATAAATTCCTCACATTTATTTCATATTTCATTATTCTTTTTTTATTTTATCTTTTGTATAATTAATATGGATGTTTTATTTAAGGAGGTAAAAATGAATAATAATACAAAAAAGCTTTTTGAATATTTAATTTATCCAATTTCAATATTAATACTTGTATCTTTATTATTAGCATTTGTAGTTGACAGTATTAGTAGAGGATCTATTTCAGAAAGTATAAATTTCATTTCAAATAAAGGCATTACATTTCTATTTAATGCTTTAATTATTTTATTAACATTATCTATAACATTATTAACTAAAAGAAAAATGTTTTGTTATTCTATTATATCTGCTATATGGATAATTGCAGCAACAGCTAACAACATAATATTAAACTTACGTGGAACTCCTCTTACTGGAAGTGACTTAAAATTAATAAAAAGTGGACTTAAATTAATAAATAACTATATGTCTAAAGAAGAAATTTTATCTATATTGGCAGTTTTATTTTTTATATTAATTTTACTAGTTTTTATTTTTATATTTGCTCCTAAAACAAAGTTTAAAATTAATTACTTTTTATCAATTGGAATGATTTTTGTAATATTTATAGTTTATAAAGTATGTAATTCTTTAGCTTTAAGTAGTTCTATAATTTCTAATAATTTTTGGGATTTAGATGCTGTGTATAAAGAAAATGGCTTTACATATTGTTTTAGTACAACCCTTCTTAATAATGGAGTATCTGAACCTGAAAGCTATTCACAAGATTCTATTGAATCAATAGTCTACTCTTTAGAAGACTCTAAAACTACTGCTAATGCATTATCTTCAGATATTGAATATTCATCAGATGAAAAACTGCCTAACATTATTATGCTTCAGTTAGAATCTTTCTTTGACCCGCTTTTAATTGACGGTATAGAATTTGATGTAGATCCAATAGCTAACTTTAGAAAATTAAAAGAAAATTATAGCTCTGGTACTTTTTCAGTTTCAACTATTGGTGGAGGAACTGCTAATACTGAATTTGAAGTTTTAACAGGTCTTAACTTAGACTTTTTTGCTCCTGGAGAATATCCATATAATACAATAGTAAATACTAAAACTTCTGAATCTATAAATTATGCATTAAAGGAATCAAATTATTCTACTCATGCAATACACAATCATGAGGGTAATTTCTATAATCGTAATACTGTATATTCAAACTTAGGTTTTGATACATTTACTTCATCAGAATATATGCTTATTAATGAAAGAACTCCTTTAGGATGGGCAAAAGATACTTTTTTAATTGAGCCGATTTTAGATTTATTGACTTCCACAGAAAATCAAGATTTCATTTACACCGTTTCAGTTCAAGGTCATGGAAGCTATCCTAACGATGAAATTAAAGATGAAAATTTTGTAAACATTACCAACATAAAGGATGATACATTTAAAAATTCAATTGAGTATTATGCTAATCAAATGTATGAAATGGACCTATTTATAGAAGAGCTTATAAACGCTGTAAATTCTTTAAATGAACCAACAGTCATTGTTTTCTTTGGCGATCATCAACCTAATTTAAATCTTTCAAGTGATGATTTATTAAATAAAAATTTATATGAAACTGAATATGTAATTTGGGATAATATTGGATTAGCAAAAAATGATTTAGATTTAGAAGCTTACCAACTAACTTCAAAAGTTTTATATGATTTAGGAATGGATAACGGTATAGTAACTAAATTACATCAAGATTATCTATTGGGAAGCAAAGATTCATCTTATAAAGACGAGGAACAATATCTTGATGCTTTAAAATCTATTGAATATGATATACTTTCTGGAAACGAATATCTTTACGATTATATATCTAAACCACTTGCTACAAATCTTAAATTTGGTTCAAAAGATATAGTTTTATCTAATATATATATTGAAAATGGAAAACTTTTTGCTGAGGGTGAAAACTTTACCTATAACTCTATTTTCTTAATAGATGGAAACTTTGCTACTACAGAATTTATATCACCTAATAAGATAAGCTGTGATGCTAGCTCTATAAAAGCTGAAGGTTCAAACGTCTTTATCGGGCAAATGTCTGGTGGGGCTCAAGTTCTATCTGCAACACAAACTTTATCAATAACACCGTAAAGCTAATTTACGAAGTAATTTAAATTTATCTTCGCTAGTTTAAATAAATTAAACTAGCGAAGTACTATTCAAAACTTATTTTTTTTACATATATTTTATTATAACTCACCTTATAGCATCTCCCCTAACCCCTGATATTATATAAATTTAACATTTCCGTATAATTTTTAACGTTGTATGTATTGATTCTAAATACTATAATGTATATTAGAATATATTTATAATGGGTGGAAAAATGATTAAAAAATTTATTAATAAACAAAATATTTTAAATGTAGTGCTATTTGCACTATATACTTTAATTTTAGTCTTTGTAATGGAATTGTTTTCGAGAAGAAATATTGAAGCTACTTATAGTTTCTTTAGGCACTCCTTTAAAATCTTCCTATACAACTCACTAATAGTTGCAGCTACTTTAAGTCCATGCTTCTTATTTAAAAGAAGATTATTTGCATTTAGTATAGTATCATTAATTTGGATTATTTTAGGTATTGCAAATAATATAATACTTACTTTTAGAGGAACTCCTTTAACATTTTCTGATTTTGGAATGATAAAAAGTGCTATAGAACTTAGTGATCAATATCTTTCAAAAAATGTAATGATAATAATTGCTTCATCACTTATAGCTTTAATTTTTATCTTATCTTTTATATTTATTAAATGTAAAAGAGTTGAAATCAAATATATTAAAAATATAAGCTTTATTGCACTGTTTTTAATGACAGTTCCTATGATGTTGAATTATGGAATAAAGTCAAATATACTTACTACAAACTTTTGGGATGTAAAGGGAGTATATGCTACTTATGGATTTTCTTATTCATTCTTAAATAGTGCTATTAATACAGGTGTTAAAAAACCTGATGGATACTCAAAGGATACTATATCTGATATAAAAGATGAATTAGCTTTATTAGCTGCTTAAAATTCTACTGCTTTAAGCGTGAATTCAAGCGTTGAAAATTTAGATATAGATGATGTTTCTGTAGCTAGTTCTGAAAATGAAAATAGTACATCATCAGTTAAACCTAATATAATACTGATTCAACTTGAATCATTTATAAATCCTAACTGGTTAACTAATGCTACATTTAATAAAAATCCAGTTAGTAATTTCGATTCATTGTCACAAGAATTTACTTCAGGTTTATTAGCTGTTCCTGCACTTGGAGGAGGTACTGCTAATACAGAATTTGAAGTTATTACTGGAATGTCTACAGATTTCTTTGGTGCAGGAGAGTTTCCTTATAATACTATAGCTTCTAAAAAAGCTATACCATCACTTGCTTACACTTTAAGAGACTTGGGATATAGTACTAATTCCCTTCATAATCATGAAGGTAAATTTTATTCAAGAGATGTAGTTTATAAAAATTTAGGTTTTGATAGCTTTACTCCAATTGAATGTATGAATGTTCCAGAGAGAACTGCTGTAGGTTGGGCAAAAGATAGTGTTTTAATAGATGAAATTTGTAACATAATTACATCTACAGATAATCCTGATTTAGTATTTGGTATTTCTGTTCAAGGCCATGGAAATTACCCTAATGATGAGTTAGAAGATAAAGAAATTTATATTACTAATGATTATTCTAAGAGTAATAAAAACAGCTTAGAATACTATATAAATCAAGTTTATGAAATGGACCAATTTGTGGGAGATCTCATCGAGGCTGTTAATAATTTAAATGAACCTACTGTAATTGCTTTTTATGGGGATCACTTCCCTGCTGTAGGAATAGAACAGAGCGAAGTTTCTATTAATACACTTAAATCAACACCTTATTTGATATGGGATAATATGAATTTGCCTAAAACAGATAAAGATATTGAAGCTTATAATCTTACTTCTTTAATATTAGATAAACTTTCATTAACAAATACAACATTAAGCATTCTTCATAATAGTGATCTTGATGATGAAACAAAGAAAAAATACCTTAATCAGCTAGAATATGACATGCTTGATGGTAAAAACTATACTTCTGAATATGAAGAGCTTGTTCCATCTAGTAATTATAAGATTGGCTTTAAAGATATAAGTATAGCTAGTGTTGAAGTCTATAATGAAGATAATATTTTAATTAAAGGTGAAAACTTTAATACTTATAGTAATGTTTATATTAATGATAAATATATTGAAAAAACTTTCATAGATAGCAATACTCTAGCTATTCCAAGGAGTTCATGTAAGGATGGTAATACTGTTCAAGTTCGTCAGCCTTCTGCTACAGGTTCAACTGTGTTTGCTTATTCAAATGAAGTAATTTTTAATCAATAATTAATACAGGGAATATATCATTATAAATAATATAATGATACATTCCCTTATATTATTTATTTAAAGTTATAAAATTAAATCCATCTTATTTGACACCTATTTACAGTAAAGTTATAATTATAATTAAAATACATTTTTATACTATAACGAGGTGACAAATGAAAAATATCATAAGTAAATACGAAAATTTCTTCGATTCCTTTTTTGACTTTTTTGAAAAGTACTATTGGATATTCTTTATTATTCTTTCGTGCTTCATATCTTTTTTATGTTTTCATAATTTAGGTGTTAGTTTAGTCCAAGACTGGGACGAGGCTAGACATGGTGTTAGTGCATATGAAATGCTAAAAAATAACGAATATATTATTAATACATATAATTATTCTAATGATTATTGGAATCTAAAGCCACCACTAAGTTTTTTAGGGATTATTCTTTCTTTTAAAATATTAGGAGTTTCAGTATTCTCATTTAGATTTACTTCTGCTATTTCCCTATTACTTACAGCTATAATAGTATCAATTTTTATAAAAAATAGATATGGAAAATTAGAATCTTTAATTTTACTTGCAACATTCTCTTGCATATCTCCATTCTTCTTATCTCATATGGGTAGAAGTGGTGATGCTGATTCATTATTCATGTTGCTTTTTACATTAGCAATGCTTTATATGCTTAAAATTGATCAAAAAAAATATGCTCTTTATTTATGTGGCTTTTTCTTTAGTCTTGCTTTTTTAACTAAAAGCTGGCATGCCTTTGCAATAGTAGCTATAGGTGGACTTTATTTACTATTTACAGCATTAATAAAAAATATAAAATTTAAAGAATGGATATACTTTTTACTGTCTTTTATAGTTCCTCTAGGTACTTGGGCATTATTAAGGTTAATAAAAGATGGCCCTAAATTCTTAATCGAAATGGTAAGATATGATTTACTTGAAAGAAGTAGTACTTCCTTAGAAGGTCATACAGGAACTGTTTGGTTTTACTTTGATTATTTATTTTTAAATAATAAATTCCTTATGATCTTTATGATTACTATAATTCTTATTGGTATAGGTTTTTATAATAATAGATATTCAGTTCGAAAAAATGATGTTTTAGGATTTTTCTTATGGATAGCTATTCCATTTGCTTTATTTACAAAAGCAGAAACTAAAATATTTTGGTATATAATCCCTGTTTTTCTTCCATTAGCAATGCTTAGCTCTATATTCTTAGGTAAATTTATAAGAGAAAAAACAATTCCTATTTTATTAAGAAATATACTAGTTATAATATTCTGCGCAACTATACTATTCTACGCTATAAATATGATTAAATCTGTTATTAATGTATCTGCTGATTCATATCAATACTTTATGTTAGATGATGTAAGTAGATATGATGAAATTAAAGGATATGATGCTTATATCGACTTAGATGATAATGAAGGTAATTGGAGGCAAAGTCAACTTTTCTTAGCTGAAATAAGTGCAGACCTTAAATGTCAATCTGGAGGATTAAATACTTTCTTAGAAAGTACTAATCCAGCTATATTAATAATTAGTAAAGATAATTTTAATGAAAATATATCACTTTTAAAAAATACTACTATTATTTATAATAACGATGAACTATATTTAATTTCAAAAAATTAATTTATTTAAATTATAAAAAGAGAATTCATATGTAATCCTCTTTTTATAATTATTTTCTACTAAAAACCCATAGCTTGTTTATAAAATAATTAAGAATCATAACTATTCCTGTAGTAATAATTAATCCTATTATCTTACTTAACCCTAATATATCAACTAAGACATATAATATGCATGTATTTAATATTAACCCTATTATATTTAGTATAATAAATTTAAATGTAGTTTCCTTAATATTATCACCATTATATTTAAATACCCATTTAGAGTTCCATATATAACTATTTAATGTAGATAAACTATATGATATTATATTTGAAATTATGTAGTATGCTCCTAAGCTATTTAACAAAATAAATATTATCCAGTTTATAGCTGTATTTAAAACTCCAACTAAACCAAATTTTATAAACCTAAATAAATCATCACTTAAAAATCTCATATTATAATACTCCTATAACTTACTTAGCTATTAATAAATTTATCAATTATAAACTTTGGTCTTGCTTTGCTTTCTATATAAATTTTCCCTATATATTCTCCAATTACACCTAAGCATAAAAGTTGAATACCTCCTAACATCCATATAGATGTAACAACGGTTGTCCATCCTTGTACAGTTTTTCCTATTATCCATAGTATTAAAAAGTATAGCAATGCAATTAAACTAGATATAAACATAATTATTCCAATGGTTAATATTAACCTTATAGGTTTGACACTAAATGATGTTATACCCTCAAGTGCAAATGACAACATTTTTTTCAATGGATACTTAGATTCTCCTGCAAATCTTTCATTTCTTTCATATAAAACCACATCACTTTTATATCCTATTAGAGGAACTATACCTCTTAAAAACAAGTTAACTTCTTTAAAATCTGAAAGTGCTTCTAAAGCTCTCTTACTCATTAATCTATAATCTGCATGATTATAAACTATATCAACTCCTAACGCCTTCATCACTTTATAAAATCCTTGCGCTGTAGTTCTCTTAAAGATAGTATCTGTCTTTCTTTCACTTCTAACACCATAAACTACATCACAACCATTATTAAATCTCTCTATAAACTTATCAATTACATTAATATCATCTTGTAAATCAGCATCTAGTGATATTGCCGCATCACAATAATCTTTAACAGTCATTAATCCTGATAATAGTGCATTTTGATGCCCTCTATTTCTTGATAACTTAACACCTGAAAAAATATTATCCTCTTTATTTAACTCTTCAATAATGCTCCAAGTATTATCCTTACTTCCATCATCAACAAATGTTATTCTACTTTTAGCAGAAATTATCTTATCATCTATTAGATTATTTAATTTCTCTTTCAATCTTTTAGCTGTTTCAGATAAAACTTGTTCTTCATTATAACAGGGTATTACTAGATATACAGTCTTCATATTATAGCTCCTTTTATTATCTTTTCACTAAAAATATAACCTTAAATTATTATATCAAAAATATAGTTTAATATCCATAATTTATATATTATACTCTTTTTAAGTAAAATTAATAAATAGTAATAATAATTATAATAAATGTTTTATATTTAATTTTTTATATAAAAAAAGTAGCAAGTTAATTCAACCTACTACTTAAATTAATCATTATAGATAAATTTTGAGCATAATTTTAGTTATATCCCTTAGGGTTATTACTTTGCCATCTCCAAGAATCTTCACACATTTCTTTGATTCCTCTTTCAGCTTTCCATCCTAATTCTTCATTAGCTTTCTTAGGATCTGCATAGCATGTTGCTATATCTCCAGCTCTTCTAGGAGCTATTTCATAAGGAATTTCTCTTCCTGATGCTTCACTAAATGCCTTAACAACATCCAATACTGAATATCCATTACCAGTACCTAAATTATAAGTAACAAGCCCTGGATTAGTTGCTAATTTCTCTAAAGCTTTAACATGACCAACTGCTAAATCTACAACATGGATATAATCTCTTACCCCTGTTCCATCATGAGTTGGATAGTCATTACCAAATACTCTAAGTTGTTTTAATTCACCAATAGCAACTTTAGTAATGTATGGCATTAAATTATTTGGAATTCCATTTGGATCTTCTCCTATTGTTCCACTCTTGTGAGCTCCAACTGGATTAAAGTATCTAAGTATCGCTATATTAAATTGTTTTTCAGCCTTAGCAATATCTCTTAACATATCTTCAATCATAAGCTTAGTGCTTCCATATGGATTAGTTGTTGATAATGGAGAATCTTCTGTTATTGGAACAACCTTTGCATCTCCATAAACTGTTGCAGATGAACTAAATACAAAGTTTCTACATCCATATTTTTTCATAGCCTTTAATACTACTAATGCACTTGTCAAGTTATTATAATAATATTCTAATGGCTTTTCTACTGATTCACCAACTGCTTTAAAAGCTGCAAAATGAATAACTGAATCTATTTTATTATCTCTAAAAATTTCTTCTGTCTTTTCTACATCTGTTAAGTCGACATTATAAAACTTAACTTCTTTACCTGTTATTTCTCTTATTCTATCTTTAACAAGTTCCTTACTATTGCTTAAATCATCAGCAATTACAACATCATAACCTGCATTTAAAAGTTCTACTGTTGTATGACTTCCGATATATCCCATTCCACCTGATACTAAAACTGCCATATACAAATTCCTCCCAACAAAAGTTTTATTTTCCTCATTAATATTATATAACAACTTTTTATAATATAAAATAACTTTTTTAATCAATTTAACAAAGTTGTTCTATACATTAATTATCTTGCTAATTTTAAATAAAAGAGCAAATTATAAATGATAAATATCACATTATGAAATATAATCTATCATTCCTTGTATTTTATTTTCAAGTCTACTTGCTGTTTCTCGTAAAACTTCCTCTTCATTATAACATGGCACCACTAGATATATTGTGTTCATTTCTTTCACCTAATCTCTTT
>JAUMTV010000032.1:19192-27267 GCA_030531025.1 Turicibacter sp. | reverse complement strand
GTATTATGGCCTGAAGGATCTTTAAACTCATATCTTTCTGGCTTATGGACATAAGTATACCTACCAGAATCAACAAGTATGTCTTCTCCATTAGCATATAAATCTATATGAAGTTTATCAGAATGCCCATGTCCAGCCCCTAAAGTTCCACAATAGAAATGGAAAAAATTCTCTTCTTCACTCCAATCTGAATGAATGTAGTAATTCCCACTTTCTTTAAGCTCTATAGCTGTTTTTTCTGGTTTATATACCTCCATACCTAAATATTCATTTGCCGCATTTATACCTAAATCCCATATAGTATCAAAATCAAACTTTTCATATCCACCATATTTTAAGACTCCATCTTTATAAAGATAAGCAGCCTTAGTTATTATATCTCTTACATCAATATCATCACTATCCCCCATCATTATTTCACAATGATCTGGCTTAGCATGATAAAGTGTAGCATATGCCATTTTATACAAATTTTTATCTATTATTTCAGGCATCTTAATATTATTTCTATCGCATAATATCTTCACATCAAGATAACAATGCTCGACTTCATTATGATACATTGGAGATTGTTCCCAATGAACTCCATCACCATAAACTTGAATAGTTATTTCTTCTGCTAATCTTCTTAATGCTTCTTCCCTATACTCAATGCTTCTTTTAGTTTCTGGTAACATAATTCCTGCTATTAATAACCCATGATTTTGTAATACTCCCCAATTACTCACTAATCTAAATGTATCATATACATCCATTAAATATTCAGCATGCTCTATTATAGATTTTTCAAATATATCATAAACTTCATCTGTTAAGCTTGGACTATTTTCAAAGTAACAAATAGCCTTAAACCAATACTCTAATCTCAACCCTGCTTCTATGGTTCTCCATGCCTTTTCATTTTTAGGATCATCCTTCTTAACATTCTTTATCCAATGTGTAAGTTGAGATACAAATGCTTTTGCATACTTTTCATCCTTAGTTAAGGCATATGCTTGTCCTAAACATATCCAAAATCTATGCCTATTAAATTGGAATATCCACTCTTGGTCATCACCAGGCATACGAACCCAATCTATTTCTCCTTCAAATATTTCTGGTACAGTAGTTCTTTCCATATCCCATCTTAAAGTAAATAAAAAACTCTGATTTACAACATCATTAGCAACAGCTATAATTTTCTCTGCCTCTTCCATGCAATTTTCTTTTACATAATCACTTATTTTTTCTATATCATCAATAAAAAATTTTCTATTTTCTTTACTAAAAAACCCACTCTTACTCATAATTCATCTACACCTCTTTTATCCTTCTTATTACCAAAATAATAATTCTACATCATTTAATATTGAAATTCCTTCAACAAAATAATAATCTCCATATATTAATGGAACATCTAAGTTCTTTTGCTCTGGGAAATGTCCAGTTCCATGCTTTAATAGGCCTTGTTCATTATTATCATCTTTACTTGAACATTTTTCATATAAATTTTTTAATATATCTTCACCCGAATTTAAATATACTTCTGCTTCTACATCTGATACATATTTACTTAACATCATTAATCCACAAGCAGCTATTGCACCGGCAGATGAATCTGGATATCTATATCTTACTTTACCATCTTGAGGTACTCTAAAATCCCAAACTGGACAATCCTCCCCTTTAACATTTGCTATAAAATAATTAGATACTTTTTTAGCTGCATTTAACAATTTTATATCACCAGTATATTTATAAGATAATGTTAATCCATAAATAGCCCATGCTGTTCCCCTTGACCATGAACTATTGGGTGCAAAGCCTTGGCCTCCTAGCCTTTTAATAACCTCTCCAGTTTCTGAATCAAATTCTACCATATGTTGAACTGATCCATCCTCCCTTATAAAGTGCTCTAAAACCATATTTGCATGACTTTCTGCAATATGTTTGAATCTTGGATCCTTAGTTTCTTCAGATGCCCAATATAAAAGTGGTAAATTCATCATACAATCTATTATTGCTACTCCACTATTATCCTCACCCTCTCTCCAAGGATTCCATGCTCTTATATAGTTACCTTTAATATTAAATCTTCCTGCCAAAAGATTTGCAGCAAGTAAAGCTCTTCTTCTTGCTTCCTTATTTCCTGTTATTTTATAATTGGCTAAACTTGTTAATGTCCACATAAAGCCCATATCATGGTCCACACTTTCAGTATCACCTAATAAATGCTCCATTTTTTCTTCACATTTTTCTGCTGTTAATTTAAATTCTTCATTATTACTACCAAGATAAACTCTCCATAATAATCCTGGCCAGAATCCAGCTGTCCACCATTTCTCGTTTTCTAAACTATAAACACCATTATGAGAAGCATGTGGAAAGTTACTTCCTATTAATTCATTATTAATTCTTGTTTTTTCTTTTATAAAATCCCATGCTTCACTTTTCCAGTTAATACTCATTTTTCTATCACCCTTATTACCCTTATTTTATATATAATTTAAAATTTTCATTAAAAATATTGTCACTTATTTTAGATATTAATCCAATTCTATATACAATACATTCATTGCCATAATGATTTTTTACCATTTTCTCTTCTATTTTTAACTCTAAGTTATTACTATCAAATTTTAACCTTATTTCATTATCTTTAATATTCCAAAGTATTAATCCTTCTTCAATAACACTTGGTTTAATGTAACTTATTAATCCTTCATTAACAGTTAATTTATATAAAGAATTAACTGTATCATTAATAATTAGTTCCCTATTTTCATAACTATACTTAACTTTTCTTTTATAACTTTCTATATTAGCCTTACTATATGCATTAGTTATATCTATTATTAAATTTATATTATCTTTATCACAATCTTCTAATCCAAAATTACAGTTTTCATTAGTTTTACTTTGCTCAACTCCATTTATTAATGGTACTGAATGATAATATGATCTTGTATGGTCATAAGTATATCTTTCTTTACCAAAGTATCCAGCTGTATATGGCCCAGCCCCTAAATCTGTAAGTATAACATTGCCATTAACCGCCAATACAAAGCTTCCTAAATCATTATGATTATGTGGCTCATTATTACTTCCACCTTTTATAGAAAAAAATACATCTTTATCTCTTAGTGTAAACCATTGCGATTCATTAAATAAATTAATACCATCTTTTAAATTATTATTAAATATTTCATTGCTAGTCCACCATAAATTTCTACTAATATGTGCCCATCTGTAACAGTGATCAAAATCAAATGATGTTATTTTACTTACTATTGGCAAATTAATTTTATACTTTTGATATAAATATGATATTAATCCACTTGGAAGTGCCATATTAGGTGGAACATCTGAAAATGGTACAAATACTTCTTCAGAAATTTGAACTGCTTGTGGAAAATTAGAAATAGCTAATATTTTTTCTATGTGATTATCTTCAATATCTTCGTTTTTTAATGCCTTATAATATATATAGTATCCTAATCCATAAGTCCAATATCCTATTCCCTCTAAAGAAACACCATCATTATTAAATCCAGATAAATAATATTCAAGTGATTTTTCTACTCTTCTAATTATTTCATCTTGTCTTTCTCCATTTTCTAAAATCAATGCTGTAATTCCAATACAACCTGCACAAACAGCACTCCAATTATGAGTAGCCTCTTCCCATTCCCACTTTTCATTAATAAATGGATTTAATACTCTTTCTTTTATTTGCTTTTTAATATGATTTATTAACATCTTATCTAATTTATCTTTATGTATTATTATAATTTCACTTAAAGTTTGTGCTGTTTCTGCTGAAAATAAATCTATAATTTTATTAGATTCACCAATGAAACCGCTATCATCAAAATGTAGATGGGCTCCCAAGCACCAACTAAATTCATTAGATATTGACCATAATAATTCCTTAAAATAATCTAATGCTTTTTGAGAATTCGACAATTGTAAATATAAAGCTAATGCAGTTAACTGCTTCCTCTTTTTAAAGTATTCTTCCTCAAAATCTTTTCTTATTCCACTCTCAAAAAATTTTAAATAAGAACTATAAGATATTTGTGGAACATCACCATCTAATATACTTTCTACATAACTTTCAATTTCATTAATTAATTTTTCATTAATTTTATTTTTTTCAATCGACTTCTTAAAATATTTATTAACCATAAATAACTTCCTATATCCCAAAACTTTTTTATATTAATTTAATTATAATACAAATTTTGTAAGCTAATAAGCTGTTTTGTGAAAAATGGAAAGCTGTAAAACAGCTTCCCACTAATTTTCTTTTCCGTAAACTTCTATTTGACTTAATGCAGGAAAAGGTGATGGATCATCAGCTTTTATTAAATCACTAAAGGTTAACCATTCTATTGTTTTTTCTTTAAATTCTAATACATGGGCTTTATCGCTTTTCTCTAAATTCCAAACAATCTCAGAACCATCCGAAAATCTTAATGTAGCCTTTATCCACCAATTATCATGCGGAAAATCTGATCTCGTATATATTATTATTTTATTTGTAATAATACTCCTTCCAAAGTCTAATCTAAAGCATGCATCATCTCTCATTCCAATTCCCCAAGATTCATATGGCCATCTTCCATGAGATTGATTCTCACAATTTCCATTTATGGCATTCCTCGCTGCAAAAACTGCTTCGCCTCTTGTTTCTATGTTTGCTGATGCATGAGGATAAACTCCTTTAATCTCTTGTTTATCTATAACATTAAGTGCTAAGTTTTTATAGCTTTCAATCTCTTCTTTTTTTGCAAATCTTAATGATAATAAATGTGTATCTCCATGAAATACCTTTGGAGAATAACTAATTCTCTTTTCTCCAAAAGGAATTTCATAAACTATTTCATTGTCAGTTACATATACAAAAGCTTCTCCCATTGCATCATCAACTTGAGCATATAAATAAGTATTTTTTTCTGATGTAGTAAAAACTACCTTATCACCTTCTTCATATGTCTCATTAAATACAAGTCTTACTTCTTCAGTATCTATTTTCTCTAACTTTACATTACCATCTTTATCTATTATTCTTATTCCTAATTCCCTCATATTTATCTCCACACCTTCTACTTAGAATTTATATTACTCTAAGATAGTTTCAATACACTCTCTTATTTTCTCACACTTACAATTTTCAAAGAAATATTCCTTAAATTTTTGTCCTGCGATTGCACCTTTTACTAAATCTTGATCTAAATTTTTTAATATAGTTACTAAATCAACATGAGTTACCTTTTTAACTTCATCTAATATTTTTTTATTTCTTTGCTCCGGAATCACTCTATCCTTAGGATATCCTTGACCACTTTCACCTTCAAATAATTTTTCAAATATATATTGTAAGTTTAATTCAGCTCCCCATCCAAAGCCCTTAGCAAAAGGTAATGCTATAGCATTACCATCATTTATTTGTGCAAACATATATGCATCAGATGGATCTACTACATGTCCACATAGAACTCCTGGGAATGAATTACATGCAAGCATAGCTCCTTCACCAGTTCCACAACCTGTTATTACATAATCAGCTGCTCCAGAGTTAAGTAATATCGCAGCTAAAATTCCATTTTGAACATATGTTAATTGCTCATTATCCTCAGCACTATACATTCCATAATTAAAAACTTCATGTCCTTTTGGTTCTACTACTTTCTTTAAAGTTTCAAATATCATTTCATTTTTTGAAGCTTGACTATTTTCATTTATTAATGCAATTTTCATTTTAATATTCTCCCTATTCTAAAAATTATTTAGGTTGCTTTCCAATATAAGCTAATATTCCACCATCAACATATAAAATATGTCCATTTACAAAATCAGAAGCATCTGATGCTAAAAATACTGCCGGACCTGCTAAATCTTCTGGTGTTCCCCAACGTGCTGCAGGCGTTTTAGCTATAATAAATTGATCAAATGGATGTTTAGAACCATCTTCTTGTACTTCTCTAAGTGGCGCTGTTTGAGGAGTTGCTATATATCCAGGTCCAATTCCATTACATTGAATATTATATTCACCATATTCAGAAGCTATATTTTTAGTAAGCATCTTTAGCCCACCTTTTGCTGCTGCATAAGCAGAAACTGTTTCTCTTCCTAATTCACTCATCATAGAACAAATATTTATAATTTTTCCATGACCTTTTTTAATCATTCCTGGAATTACAGCTTTAGATACTATAAATGGTGCATTTAAATCCACATCAATAACTTGTCTGAAATCTGATGCTTTCATTTCTAACATTGGAATACGTTTTATTATTCCTGCATTGTTAACTAAAATATCAATAATGCCAACTTCCTTTTCTATTTTTTGAATCATTTCATTTACTTTATCTTCATCTGTTACATCACAAACATATCCATGAGCCTTTATACCTAATTCAGCATAAGCTGTAAGACCTTTATCTACTAATTCTTGCTTTATATCATTAAATACTATTGTTGCTCCTGCCTCTGCATAAGATTTTGCAATTGCAAATCCTATTCCATAAGCTGCTCCTGTTATTAATGCTATTTTACCTTCTAATGAAAATTTATTCATAATTAATTCCTCCTTCAAACTCTCTTTTATCTATCTTAAATCAGTCATTTTTACTGCGTCCATATCATCAAAGTCTTGGTTCTCTCCAACCATTCCCCAGATAAATGTATATGCCTTAGTACCTACACCAGAGTGAATCGACCAACTTGGTGATATTACTATTTCTTCATTTCGAGTAACTATATGTCTTGTTTCTGTTGGCTCTCCCATATAGTGCATTACAAAATTATTTTCTGGAACTTCAAAGTATAAATATACTTCCATTCTTCTATCATGAGTATGACAAGGCATAGTATTCCAAACACTTCCTGGCTTTAATTGAGTCATTCCCATAACAAGTTGACAACTTTCTACTTGTCCTGGAAGAATATATTTTCTTATAACTCTATGATTAGCCTCTTCTAAAGAACCTAATTCTACAGTTACGCAATCTTCAGGTTTAATAAGTACTGTTGGATAAGTTGTATGTGCTGGTGCACTATTAAAATAGAATTTTGCTGGATTATTTTCATCATCACTTACAAATTCAATTTCTTTACTTCCCATTCCAATGTACATTCCATCTTTATATTCTAGAACATATTCAGTTCCATCTACCTTTACTTTACCTTTTCCACCTATATTAATTATCCCTAGTTCTCTTCTTTGAAGAAAATATTCTGCTCTTAATTCACTTCCAGCATCTAGTGATAATGATGTTGTAGGTACTGCTGCTCCAATAATTATACGATCTATATGGCTATATACCATTTTCACTTCGTTTTTCACAAATAAATCTTGTACTAAGAATTCTTCTCTTAATCTATCAGTTGTATAATGTTTTACATCTTTTGGTGATGCTGCTGTTCTTAATTCCATAATTCTTCTCCCCTTTATCTTCCTATAATGTTATTGTAATATTTAAAATTAACTATTTCTTGTGGTTTTAATGCATAAATATTGCAAATTTTGAACTCTTTATCTATCTACTCTACCTGCGCCATCTCCTTCTGCTAACTTTAATATTTCATCAACAGTTGCTAAATTTATATCCCCAGGTATTGTATGTTTTATTGCAGCCGCTGCAATAGCAAATTCTAATGTTTTTTCCATACTGTATCCACTTAATATTCCATGTAAAAATCCTGCTGCAAAAGAATCTCCCCCACCAACTCTATCGACAATATGAAGATTATATTTTTTACCATCATAAATATTTTCATTATTACAAACAGCTGCTGACCATCCATTATCTGATGCACTTATACTTTCACGTTTAGTTGTAACAAGATATTCAAATCCATATTTATTTAAAACTTTTTGCATATTTTCTTTATTGATGCATATTGAGTATTCACCATTTATAAAGTCATTTTCTCCATCACTATAACCCAGCATCTTAGCTGCATCTCTTGCATTTCCAAAACAAATATCAACATACTCCATCATTTCTGATAATATTTCTTGTTTTTCGCTTATTTCATCTGTCCATAATTTTGCCCTATAATTTAAATCAAATGATACTTTTACATTA
>JAUMTV010000032.1:0-19092 GCA_030531025.1 Turicibacter sp. | reverse complement strand
TTTACATTAAACTTTCTAAGAGTTCCTATAGCACATTCCCCTATAGCATTATTGGGAACCTTACTAACAAAATCCACCTTATGACCATAATTAGCCAATGAAATTGCAACATTAGCTTCTCCACCACCATAATTAATATCAAAAGATGTTGCTTGCATAAATCTCTCATTTCCTGGTGGTGATAGTCTTAACATAATCTCCCCTAATGTAACTACCTTAGACATAACACCCTCTCCTTACTTTTGTAATAAATGAATGGCAAAGCCCCCAATTTCCTTCTTTAAATAATTTGAGACCAATTCTCCTTTTTCATTAAAGAATTTATTTTTTTCATCAACCTCATAACCTTGATTTTCTAAATAATATATAGCTCTATATATATTATTAGTACCTATTGCTAAATGACCATTACTTCCCAAAAACTTACTTTTCAATGCTTCTATATAAGTTCCTGCAAAAATTGATGATGGCTTTTCATTCTTTTTAAATCCAAACAAATTTTCAAATGCATCTGCTATTTCTGAAGAATTTTCAGTGTCTGTTGGGTTTATTCCAACATGAAGTAATTCAAACCCTAACATTCTTTCTACTGCTTGTCTTGTAAGATTTTTTATTTCTTCAAAGTTTCCTGACTCTATTAACTCTGGCGTAACCATCCATGTTCCACCACAAGCAATTATTTTATTGAAACTTAAATAACTTTCTAAATTATTTAGATTAATTCCTCCAGTAGGCATAAACTTTATATTTCCATATGGTGCAGCCATAGCTTTTATCATTTTCAATCCTCCAGCTGCTTCTGCAGGGAAAAATTTAACTACATCAAGCCCTAATTGAATTGCTTCTTCTACATCACTAGGATTAGCACAACCTGGAATCATTAATATCCCTTTTTTATTACAATATTCTACTACTTTAGGATTTAAACCAGGACTTACAATAAACTTAGCTCCCGCTTCAATTGCATCATCTACTTGCTTAGTATTTAATACTGTTCCTGCTCCAACTAACATATTCGGATAAGCTTGTACCATTTGTTTTATTGACTCTTTTGCTGCAGTAGTTCTAAATGTTACTTCTGCACATGGTAGTCCACCTTCACATAATGCTTTAGCTAATGGAACTGCATCTTCAACCTTTTCTATTTTTACAACTGGTATAATTCCTGTTGATTGTATTTTCTTTAATATATCATTCATTCCCTCACCTCTATATTATTTTATGTAGCATATTATTATCTCTATAGGTAAAGTTTATCATTTCAAAATATCTATTTCTTGTTGTATCATTACATAAATATTGCAAATTTTGAACTAATATATTATAATTTAAGTAAAATATGGAAGGAATTGTTTTTAATGAAGGAATATAATTCTTGTAGTGATTCAATAAAAAATTGTATAGATAATAAATATTTTTCTATTGCTCACTTGTACAAAGAAGAAAAATCCATGTCTATGCATATACATGATTGTTATGAAATATATTACTCAATTTCTGGTGGTAAACAATTTTTAATTGATAATAAATTTTATGATATTAAACCTGGCGATATTTTTGTAATAAATCAATTTGAAAGCCATTATATATCACAATTAGATAAAATAGTTCATGAAAGAATTGTTATTTCTATTTATCCAGAATTCTTAAAATCTTGTTGTACAAATAATACTAACTTAGATTTTTGTTTCTCTACTCGAGATAATAATTTTAGTCATAAAATCTCTTTAAATAAGGATGAGCAAAGTAGATTTATATATTTTATTAATAAAATTTTAGCTTCTGATGGATTTGGTTCTGATGTAATTGAACATGCTGGTTTTTTAGAATTGATGACTTTCTTAAATAAAATTTATATTAAAAATCATACTGATTTTACTGATAGCTTTTCTTATAAATATAACAACCAAGTTGATTCTATAATTGAGTACATTAATGATAATATTATGAATGAAATTTCTATAGATGATTTAGCTAATAATTTTTATCTAAGTAGCTCTTATATTTGTAGAATCTTCAAAGCTGCTACTGGAACTACTATAAATAAGTATGTTACTGCAAGGAGAATTTCTATCGCTAAGTCTTTATTATCTGATGGTGAAAGTGTTAATTCTGTTTGTGAAAAATGTGGTTTTAATGATTATAGCAATTTCTTGAAAACCTTTAAAAAAGCTGTAGGAATATCCCCTAAGAAATATTCAAATTTTAGTACTAGCTAAAAAATAAAGAGATTATCGGAAACTAAGTCTCCAATAATCTCTTTTTCTATTTATTATTTACTTCTTCATCTAAGAACTTTTCAATTCTCTTAAGCGCTTCAATTATGTTTTCCATTGATGAAGCATAACATGCTCTAATAAACCCTTCTCCACATTCACCGAAAGCATTTCCTGGCACTGCTAGTACCTTTTCTTTTAATAAAAGTTTTTCACAGAACTCATCTGATGTCATTCCTGTAGATTTAATACATGGGAATACATAGAAAGCTCCAAGCGGTTCAAAACAATCTAATCCAAGCTTTCTAAATCCATCAACAAGAACTCTTCTTCTTCTATTATATTCCTTAACCATCTTAGTAACACTTTCATCGCCATTTTTTAAAGCCTCAATGGCTGCAAATTGTGCTGTTGTTGGTGAACACATTATTGCATATTGATGAATCTTCTTCATAGCATCTAAAAGTATTGGATGTCCACATACATAACCTAATCTCCATCCTGTCATAGCATAAGACTTAGAGAAACCATTTATAACAAGAGTCTTTTCCTTAATTTCAGGGAAACTTGCTATAGATACATGTGGTTTATCATAAGATAACTCTGCATATATTTCATCTGAAATAACAATTATATCCTTGTCCTTTAATACTTCAACAAGTGGCGCTAATTCTTCTCTTGTCATTATTGCTCCTGTTGGATTATTAGGGAATGGTATAATAACTACTTTTGTTTTTTCAGTAATTGCTTCTTCTAATTCCTGCACTGTTAACTTAAAATCATTTTCTGCCTTAAGATTTATAACCTTTGAAGTAGCTCCTGTAAATGCTGTACATCCCTTATATGCAACAAAGCTTGGCTCTGGAATAATAACTTCATCTCCCGGTCCAACTAAGGCCCTAAGTGCAATATCTATCCCTTCACTACCACCAACAGTAACTAAAATCTCATCCTTTGGATTATACTTTAAGTCAAATTTTCTATATAAATACTTAGCTATTTCCTCTCTAAGCTCTATAAATCCTGCATTAGAAGAATAATGAGTATCACCTTGTTCTAATGAATATATTCCTGCTTCTCTAACATTCCAAGGTGTAACAAAATCTGGCTCTCCTACACCTAAAGATATTACCCCTTCCATTTCATTTACTATGTCAAAATATTTTCTTATACCTGAAGGAGGCATTTCCTTAACTTCTTTTCTAATCATATTTTCTAGCATCATATAAATATTACCTCCCTATTAGGACTTTTCTTTTCTTTAAATATAGTTCCATGATCTTTATACTTCTTTAATACAAAATGTGTTGCTGTTCCAATTACATTATCTTGTACTGCTAACTTTTCTGATACAAACATAGCAACTTCCTTCATTGTTTTTCCCTCAACTATAACCGTAAGATCAAAACCTCCTGAAGACATTAAATAACATGCTTTAACTTGATCAAATTTATATATTCTTTCTGCTACTTTATCAAAACCTTCTCCTCTTTGAGGTGTTATTTTAACTTCAATAAGAGCAGTAACTGTTTCTTTACCTGTATTTTCCCAATTTATAAGAGTAGTATATCCAGCTATTATGCTTTTTTCTTCATAATCTCTAATAGCTTCTCTAACTTCCCCTACAGTTTTCCCAGCCATCACGGCTATTTGCTCATCACTATATCTACTATTTTCTTCTAAAATCTCTAAAATTTCTTCCATAACTAGCCCTCCTTATAATAAAAAAAGCCCCATCCCTCTATAAAAAAGGGACGAAGCTATAAAATTCCGCGGTACCACCCTCATAAGTAAATCTCTTTACTCACTCAGTAAGAATACTTCTTAAACAACTCCTTATTCCAATAAATTTAGTTGCAAATTCATATTCTATTCCTTATAACGTTAGGATATACGTCTTTACCTACATTAAGAGTATCTCTTAGTTCTCAGTAAGCGATTCAAAGGCTGCTTCATAAAAGTATTACTACTAAGTTACACCTAACCTTAGCTCTCTAAAAGTAATTACTTAAATTACTCTTCCTTATCATAATCTTTAATTTTATTAAAATAAAATCCAAACCTAAATTTGATTAATTAAATTTTTATCTTCATTTAATGAAATAAAATATTTCTTTTATAATATTATCTATTATATCTATTTTTAAGTCAATAAAAAACAACCTTATTTTACGTTTTTTTAATATATAATGTGAATATAAATTAATAAATTCTAAAATCTAATAACTTCAACAAGATTAAATACTTTATTCTCATATTCATACTTAAAAATACAACAATTAGGAAATCCTTTTTTAAGTTCCGTATTTACAAATTCATCATCATGCCAATTTCTTAAAAAATGATAACAAGCTCCTGCATGAGATACTGCTAGTACTATTTGATTATCTTCTTTTTCCATAATTTCAATACATGTATTTTTTAAACGCTGTTTTACTTCTTCTTGTGTTTCCCCACCATAGGCTTTAAAAAATGTTGCATATCCACCTGGAGTCTTTGGATTTAAATCTTCACTTTCCCCTTCAAATACACCAAAATCCATTTCTTTTAATCCCTTTAATCGTGTGTATTTAACCTTATAATCAGTAACTATTTCTAATGTATCACAACTACGTTCTGATGTTGAACTATAATAATTATCAAATTTAATATCTTTTAAAAATTCACCTGCAACTTTTGCTTGTTCTCTTCCTAATTCAGTTAAAGGTGAATCACAGCTTCCCTGTATTTTTCTTCTTAAATTAAATAAAGTTTGTCCATGTCTCATTAAATATAAAGTCTTTTTCATTACTCTCTCTCCCTTAAGCATACTTCAGATATTATCTATTTCACTTAAATTCTACACATTAAAGTTAACTCCAAGTCAAGAGTTTTAGTTAAAAATTATAGAGAAAGTAATATTACACTTTCTCTATAAAAACAAGTTATTCTTTTATTCTGATTCTGTCCATTTATAATAATTTACACCTTCATTTGTTAATCTTTTTTCTTGTGCAGCTAACCTTACCTTATATTCATCCCAATTTCTATTCTCTTTAGGTGTCCATCCTATTTCAGCATACCCTGGTAATCTTGGATATATCATATAATCCATTTGATCTTGTGTTGATATTGTTTCTGTCCATAATGGAGCTTCTACCCCTAAAACTAAATTCTTTGGTGCATAATCTGTTGGATCCCACTTATATGCTACATCAACAGGAATATATCCTGCCCAATTAAGTCCATAAGGCGTTTCCTCATTATACTTCATATCTAAATAAGCTTTACTTGCAATTGATACAAGTATTTTCATATTCTTTTTTACAGCTTCTTCATTTGAATCTTGCCAGTTTTGAAGTATTACACTCGATCCTATTTCTGGAGAAGTATCTATCGGATCCCAACCTATTGGTATCTTTCCATACTTTTCTGCTATCTTTGCTACTCTTCCTACAAAATAATCATAATCTTCCTTTTTAGTATTAAGTGCTTCGTCTCCACCAATTTGAAGATATTTTGATGGAGATATTTGTGAAACTTCCTTAAATACATCATCTATAAATTCATAAGTTTTTTCACTCTGTGCCATAAAAGAACTAAATCCTACCTCTGTTCCTGTATATAAAGGCGCTCTTTTACCATCTGGATTTAAAAATCCATAAGAAGCTAATGCTGCATTTGTATGACCTGGCATATCAAACTCTGGGACTATTTCTACATATCTTTGCATTGCAAAGTTTACTATATCTTTAAACTGCCCTTGGGTATAGTATCCACCTGGTCCTCCACCAACTTCAGTGCTTCCACCTATAAGTGTTAAATCAGGATATTTCTTTATTTCAAGACGCCATCCTTGGTCATCACTTAAATGTAAATGAACTTTATTTATTTTATATTGTGCTGCTAAATCTATTTGTCTCTTAATTTCATCAACAGTAAAAAAATGCCTTGCAACATCTATCATTAATCCTCTGTAACTATACTCTGGTTTATCTTTAATTACTGATGCAGGTATACTCCATTCTATATTTTCAAAAACCTTACTACTATCAATTTCAGGCGGCAACAATTGTCTTAATGTCTGAACTCCTCTTGATATTCCTTCTGGTTTATAAGCTATAATTTTAACAGCCTTTGAAGTGATATCTATTTCATATCCTTCATTACCTAATTCCTCGTTTGAATTAATAGTTGTTAAGTAAATACTTCCATCCACTGGTTTATCACTTGTAATAATTTGTAAACTAAATCCTGTTGCTGCATTTAATTTTTCCCTTATAAACTCTGCAATCCTCTTAATTTGCTCAGTTTCTTCATCATTTTTTCCTTTTATATAAATTGCACTATCTTTTGTTAAAGTAAACTTTCCTTCTTTACTTTGGTAACTCATTGGCTTTGGAATAATATTAATTTTCCCCACACTCCCTTCATCATTAAAAACCTCTTTTAAATCATAACTATCCATCATATATATTCTAAAACATATCACAGACATAGTTACTATTCCCATTATTATTAATAGAAGTGTTATTTTATTCATTTTAAATATATTTTTCATATGTACACGCCCTTAAAATTTATATTTTTTAACAGTTAAATTTATTAGGTTTTACAATTTTTATTATTTCTCTTTATTCTTGTAATAATACAAAATTATTTACATATTTTATATAAAAAAGCTACCAATACTGATTTTATATAACTCAATATTAGTAGCCTTAAACTTATAAAATAGTCTTTGCAAACTCCATATTATCAAATTCTTTTCTCTTAATATAATGTAATGAATCTATTAAATAACTCTTATGATGCTCAATAGTTTTTGAAAATACTTGTATCAATTCAACTATATTCTTATCTCTTTCCTCTTTATTGTATAAATATAATCCAACTAAATAAAATCTTATAAAACTAAATCTTATTATAAGCATCATATAACTATCAAAAAATGACATAACTTCATTAAATGGGAACATATTATTATAAATAAAGTTAACTAAATAGTTTTCTAAGATATAGCTATATTTATTAAAATATTTTTCATTATAATTCTCAAAAGCTTTTATATAAAACTCTGATTTATTTTGTATATTTTCTTCTTCACAAAAGCCATACCCATTTAACATTTTACTTGTACATTCCTTAAATCTAAAACTTTCAACATCCTTATCTACTCTTAATATTTTAAGCATCTTTCTAAATAGGTCTATTTGTATTATATAATTCATATTGCTATTTCCTAATAATAGATTAAAATCATCATCTGAATAAGCCTTAGCAAATAAACCAACATCATAACTTTCTATAAATTTAATTATATCATTATTATTTTGGATTTCTTCTTCAATCTGCTCTATAAAACATCCTAATGAATATAATCTTTCACTTATAGTAAACCTTCTATCTTGAATAATTTTTATACAAAAATCTCTTATCTCTTTAAAATATTTTAAAGGTGTATTTTTTACTTCTTTTAAATTTGTATTTATTTGTGCAGATATTATATGTTTTCCTATTTCTTCTTGTTTATTAACAAATTTTATTCCTTCTTCTTTTAATAAAATAAGCCTTGCAGCTTCCGGACATGCTACATCTAAGGACATCTCATAACTTTCATCTATTTTATTAGTTACTCTTGGAAAGCATGTACAAACATTTGAAAGGTAATCTTCACCTAAGTTTGAATGAATAACACAATAATTTTCTTCATCTAAGAAAGGGCATCTATTATCTTTTTTTAATTTAACTATTCCATAATTAATATCTTCACTACTACATCTTTCGTTATTTTGAACATTTTTTTGAAACATTCTCTTCATTTCTGGATTTTGAACTTTAAAATATCTTTTAAAGGTTACTTTATCTATATCTATATTCCATCCAATACAGCAACTATCTTCACATTTTCCACCTATGCATTTAAAATCTTCAAAATACATTGGATATCTCTTGTTAATCTTTTTAGTCATTGTTTACTTCCTTTGATTATACTATTATTTAAATTTAATTATATCATATTCTTATTAGATATTTATTCGTTTATACTCATATTAAATTTATTTATCCTTTATATACTTATCTAAATCTTTTACTTCTCTCATTGCCTCTTCATATTTCTTTGCTCTTGCATTTGGATTTCTTCTTAATATATTTATAGAATTTATATAAACCTTATTTTCAGTATTATTAATTTTTAATTCATGGGATTTTAACTTTGATAAATACTCTAAAAACTCAGCTTTTAATTTACTTGGCTCATCTATAGCCTTTGATGATAGCTCATCAAATTTATCAAGATATCTTGATACTTTTTCAACAAATCCCTTCATTGCTTCTTCTTTTAGTTCTAAATTTTTTCTAATAATTACTTCTATAGCCTTCTTTCTTTTATTATTCTTAAGTTCTACTTTCTCTTGATTAATGGCTACTTTTTTAATTAATTTTTCTTGAATAGATTTTACATCTTCGTTAACAAAAGCTTCTACTATTTCTACCCTTTTCTTTATATTAGTAATAGCATCATTTCTTTCAGTAAACTTAATTAAAATATTCTTTAAGTCCATAGCTTCATTGAATGATTGTACAGCATCAATTGTAATAAAAACAGTTATAATATATGAAATTACTTCTGATATTCCATTAGGTATTATTATAACTAATCTTGCTATATTAGGATTAACAAACCTAACTAAAAGTACAGAAAAAACTCCCCAAGCTAAAGATGATATTAAACAAATGTGTCCATTAATATTGAAAGGCTCTTTGCTGTAATCCCAGTACCTAACATGAAATAATTTCTCCATTGCTACTCCTGTTATATATTCTAATATTGTTGCAGAAATCACCCCTATAACAAATACTAATAAAAGATTATTCTCAACTGTCAATGTAGAAATTAATACTACTATAGCTCCTGATCCATAAATAGGTAATAATGGTCCTTTTAAAAATCCTCTATTTATCCACTTATGCTTTTTTAAAGATACATAACACGACTCCCATATCCATCCTATAAAACAATATAGATAAAATAAAAGAAGCCATTTATGTAAGGTGTATATATGCATTTTCTCCCCTCATTTCTTAATACTTACTTTATAATATATTCGTAAATTTTTTAAAATAAAAATATCTCAGAAAAAGTTATCTGCAATAAGTTTTTTCTGAGATTAATTTAGCTATATATTAGTAATTATATATTTCTTTATATTTCTTATCTAAATATTCAATAAAATATTTTGCTTGAAGCTCTTCCCCTGTAATTCTCTTTATTAAATCACTTGGATCATAAAGATTGGCACATTCATGTACATTTTCTTTTAACCATTCATATACTGAAGACAAGTCTCCAATTGCTATTTCATTATATATATTAGGTACATCTTGAACCATTTTGTTTAGCATTTGTGCTCCATAAAGATTTCCTAATGCGTAACTTGGAAAATATCCAAATGATCCATCTGACCAATGCATATCTTGAAGTACTCCCACTTTATCACTTGTAGGTTCTATTCCTAAATACTCCTTGTACTTTTCATTCCAAACTCTAGGTAAGTCAGCAACTTGAATTTTATCATTTATAAGTAATTTTTCTATTTCATATCTTATAATTACATGAATGCTATAAGTTAATTCATCTGCTTCAGTTCTTATTAATGAAGGTTCTACTCTATTTATCGTATTATAAAATTCTTCTTCACTAACCCCTTCAAATTGATTAGGAAATTCTTTTTTAGCTTCTTCATATAAATATCCACAAAATGCTTTATTTCTTCCTATTATATTTTCATAAAATCTTGATTGTGATTCATGAATAGCCATAGATGATGCAACATTTAATCCAGTACCTTCTAGATAGTCTGGTATATTTTGTTCATATATTCCATGTCCACCTTCATGTATTGCTGAAAACATTGCTGATGTAAAATCATTTAAATAATAATGATTAGTTATTCTAACATCCTTATTGCTCATATCTAAAGTATATGGATGTTCAGTTTCATCCATTCTTCCAGATTTAAAATCGAATCCCATAGTCTTTAAAATTTCAAGACAAAATCTTTTTTGATTTTCCTTTGGAAACTCTTTTCCCTCAAAGACATTAGAAATTTTTGTTCCGCTATTATTTATCTTTTTTAATATACTAACAATTCCATCTCTTAACTCATCAAAAACTTTATCTAATTTTTCAACAGTAAGTCCTGGTTCATAATCATCTAGTAAGGCATTATATTTATTTTCTTTATACCCCTTATACTTTATTGATTTCTTTGTAAGCTCCACTATTTTTTCTAAAGAAGATTTAAATATTTCAAAATTTTCTTCATTCTTAGCTTTCTCCCAAGCTAACTGTCCTCTTGATGCCGCTAAAGAAAATTCCTTTATAAACTCTTCAGGAAATATCTTTTCTTTTTCATAATTCCTTTTAAGTTCATGTAACATTCTTTTCTGAACAAAATCTAATTTACCTTCATTTTTCTCAAAAAACTTAATAAAGTCATGCATTTCTTTTGAAACAGATAAGTTATGTGCTTGCATTTGCATAAAAGACATTGTCTCTGCTCTTCCTTCTGCTGCATTCTCTGGCATTCCTGTTGTCATATCCCAATACATAAGACTTCCTACATTTCTATAATGCTCAATAGTTTTCAAGTATTCTGAAAACTCTTCCAGCTTCTTCTCTAATTTATCCAAAGTTTCAACCCCCATTCTAATATCTTCTATTTATTTAATTATATACTTTATTTTTAATTAAATGAATAGCACATTTTTTTTTACATAACTCTAAACATTATAGCTTCATATGGTCTTAAGCTTAATTTTCCAACTAATTTACTTGAATCCTTATAATTGCTTAATAAAATATCCACATGATTAAAATCACCTTCAAAACTGAAAGTAACTTCCTTATCATAGAAATTACAAACTACTAATAGCTTTTCTCCATTTAACTCTCTAGTATAAGCAAATATATTTTTATCTTCAGGACATAATAAATTATAATCTCCATAAATTATAGTATCACTATTCTTTCTTATATCTATTAATTTTCTATAATGATGGAAAATTGAATTTTCATCTTCTAGACATTGCTTAGCATTTATCTCATTATAATTTTTATTAATAGCTAACCAAGGCTTTCCTATAGTAAATCCAGCATTTTCTGTTGAATCCCATTGCATTGGAGTTCTAGCATTATCTCTTCCTTTAGCATAAATAGATTCCATTATTTCATCATGAGTATATCCTTTTGAAAGTCTATCCTTATACATATTCAAACTTTCAATATCATTGTACTCATTAATATCTTCAAATCTTATATTAGTCATTCCAAGTTCTTCTCCTTGATAAATATAAGGAGTGCCTTTCATTCCATGAAGAAGAGTTGCTAGCATTTTTGCACTTTCTACTCTATATTCTTCATCATTTCCCCATCTTGAAACTATTCTTGGTAAATCATGATTATTCCAGAAGAGACTGTTCCATCCTTGCCCTTCAAGCTCTGTTTGCCACTTAGATAAAACTTTCTTTAAATCAAGTAATTCTAATTTCTTAAGATCCCATTTTTCTTTTCCTTCAATTTGATCTAACCCTATATGTTCAAATTGGAATACCATGCTTAATTCTTTTCTTTCTGGATTTGAATAAAGCTTGGCTACCTCTGGAGTTGCTCCCCATGTTTCTCCTACTGTTGATAAATCATTTCCTTTTACTTTACTTGCAAAATATAGGCTTTTTTTAACACAATAATGCTATTTTATCTTCTCTTTATTTTTCAGTTTTTCTATTGCTTCATTTATTCTTTTATTTCTTGTCTCTTCTTTCTTAGCTGAAGTTATCCATGTAACATACTTTTTTTGCATAGAAAAAGATAATGTACTCCAAAATTCTTTTACATTATTATCCCTCTCTATTCTTTCTTTAAAATCCATAGGTATCTCAATAATTCTTTCTTCTTCATCTTTTTCTATTGTTACATCACTTACGTCTCCTGGTTCCTTTGCTATCTTTTTTCTTATCTCTTTAGTTATTCCTATAATATAACATGGTAATCCCATCTTAACTATTGAGCCTCTATATTCAACTCCATCAAAGGTTGCTTTTACCTTTACTCTCTTAGCTCCATATGCTTGTTCTACATCAAAAGGTATCTCTATATATGCTCCACCTTTCTCTTCTATTTTTTTTATTTCAGCATTAAATTTTTTCATTTGTTACCATACTCCTATCATTAACTTTACAGTAAAGTTCAATAAACCTTCCATCATCTAAACTTTTATTAATAATACTAATGTTCCAACTACAATTAAAATTAAACCTAATAATGATTTTTTTGATAATTTTTCTTTTAAAAATACATAAGCAAATAATATAGTTACTAAAATACTAAGCTTGTCTATTGGAACAACTATAGAAGCTAGTCCATCTTGTAAAGCCTTATAATAACAAAGCCACGATGCACCAGTTGCTATTCCAGATAAAATTAAAAATATTAAACTATTCTTATCAATCTTCTTAATATCTCCTTGCTTTTTAGTAGCAAAAACTATAATCCATGCCATTATAAGTACAACTATTGTTCTAATAGCAGTTCCTAAATTTGACTCAACATTTTCTATACCAACCTTCCCTAATATAGATGTTAATGAAGCAAATAAAGCTGATAATAAAGCATATATTAACCACGCTTTCCCCTTAACCACCCTTTCTACTCCTTCTTTCTTTTGAATCATTAAGTAAGTTCCAATAGCTATTCCAATCATTCCAACTACCATATTTATAGTTATCTTTTCATTTAAGAAAATAAAAGCTAAAATCATAGTTAAAATTGTACTACTCTTATCAATAGGTACTACTTTATTTACATCACCTAATTGCAATGCTTTAAAATAACATAACCAAGATGCTCCTGTTGATAAACCTGATAAAATTAAGAATAAAAAAGCTTTTCCATTAATGTTTGCTATTGCACTTTGTGAGCCAATTATAAATACCATTATCCATGAAAAAATTAAAACTATAATTGTTCTTATAGCTGTTGCTAAATGAGAATCTACATCTTTAACACCTACCTTAGCTAAAATAGATGTAACTCCTGCAAAAAATGCAGATCCTAATGCGTATAATATCCACATAAATAATTATTCCTCCTTTATTTATGTAATTAAAAAGGTTGCCTTAGGCAACCTTTTACTTATTTATAACTCAATAAAATAAACTATTTTATAATTTATTTTACAACTAATTCTATCTGATTAATAGTCTTAATTATTAATATTTTTATTTAATATATCTAAAATATCCTTTTTATTAGTTATTACTCTTGGAATTTTAAGCTGACTTTTAGAAACTCCCTTTGATATTAAGTCTCTCTTTATAATATCAAACGTATTTCTTCTAACTATATTAATATTTAAACATGCTAATCTATTATTTTTTCTAAACCTTCCATATGCTAAATTTGCTTTTTGCAACTCTTTATCTAAGGTATTTTCTATAAGCTTTATTTTACTCTTAGATATCTCCTCATTAAACTCTAAATAAAAAACATATCTTCCTGGTGTTACCCTATTATCCTCTAAAGTTGTATAATCAACTAATGATAAATTAAATTCTTTTATAGTTTTACTAAGAGACTCTCTTAAATGATCTTCAGTTGTTTTTTCTGAAACCATATTAAGTACTTGATTTTTTCTATATAAAAATTCGATCTCTGGTGAATTATTATAATAATCAACTACCTTAACAACATCACCTAACCTATATCTATAAAATCCAGCATAATTGGTTATTATAATCTCATATTTCTCTCCTACTTTTAACTCATCTATACAATAAGTTTTAGGATTTTCTTTATTACTTTCTTTTACTGGAATAAATTCATAAAATACAGTGTCTGGTATTATTACATATCTTATTTTAGATATATATGGATTAATTCCTATCATTGCTTCAGTTGCTCCATATACTGGGGAGTATATTGGTATGGATCCAGTATAATAATTAACCATCTCATCATATATAGAAAAATTAGCTCCTGTTACTGATGCAATATAAATTAATTTAGGCCATATCCGACTACATATTCCTTCAAAACCTTTTGAAAACTCTAACTCTATTTCATCAGCCCGCCCTGAATTTGGTTTTAAATATTTATTTAATTTTTTTCTTGTCTCTTCATTAATATTTAAATTCCTATCTATTCTCCCCTTTCTAATATCTCGAACTAATAACTCTGCATTATTTTCTAACATCCTTAATGCATCTAAAACATTTGATATAAAAATGCCACTTATATAAGTTAAATTTTTATCTTTAAGTGCAAATAATAAATGTAAATATAATGCTGAATTTTTATCTTTAATTTTCATTACTTCATATGGTGAAGTATATATTTTAGGAAGTATGATTTTTATAGCATCCATTCCTCCTGATGTTGCTGAACATATAGGTACTCCCCCTTCTGAATAAGTTGTCATAACAGTATCTACTAGCATTAACCCTCTTCCATAATTCCATTTATTTTTCAAATTGTTATACGAAAATCTTTCAATTAATAATGCCATATACTTACTTCCAACTTCTCTTGACTTTTTAGTAACGGGTACTAGCTTTTGTTTGCCTGTTGTCCCTGATGTATGTCCAAAAAACTCAACATCATCAGTAATTAAAATATTTTTTGCTCCTTTAAGCATTTCATTTATATATGGCTCATAATCTAAATAATCTGTAATAGGCACATTTGATTTATATTCATCTACAGACCTTATTGAATTAAAATTATATTTTTCTCCATATTTTGATGTACTATTATTATTTAATATTTTAAATAATACTTCTTCATTTATATATCTTGAATTTAAGGTATATTTATTAAACTTTTTTTCTAATAATCCTCCTGCTGAAATCATAGTACGATATAAAACTTTACTTATTATACTCGTAATAAAGCACTTCCTATATATTTCTGTCGTAAGTAATATATGAAAATGCCTTATAAATTGATTATTCTATTCTTAAATTATTTGTTATATTGAACCTTATAACTTAAATCTTTATTTCTACCCTTTTCTTGTAATACTAGTATATTAAATATTAACAGTATAATAAAATAAAAAAGCCTGAGACACTAACTAAAATCAGTAAATGTTTCAGACCTTTAAAATTTTTCTATTTTATTCTTCTACCTTTTTCTTTAATAATGCTAACATTACCATTCCTACTACAGAACCAACAGCAACAGCTGCTAAGTATCCAAATGGATTTCCTATTACAGGTAATACAAATATTCCACCATGAGGAGCTCTTAATTGACAGTTAAATAACATTGTAAGTGCTCCAGCTGTTGCAGAACCTACTACACATGAAGGTATAACTCTTAATGGATCTGCTGCTGCAAAAGGAATTGCTCCTTCTGTTATAAATGATAGTCCCATAATGTAATTTGTAAGTGCTGATTGTCTTTCTCTCTTAGTAAATTTATTCTTAAAGAATGTTGATGCTAAAGCTATTGCAAGTGGCGGAACCATACCACCAGCCATTACAGCTGCCATTACTTCATAGTTACCAGATGCAAGTGATGCTGTACCAAATACGTATGCTGCTTTATTGAAAGGACCACCCATATCAATTGACATCATACCTGCAACAACAATTCCTAATAATACTTTACTTGTTCCACCCATTGAGTTAAGGAAATTTGTAATTGCTTCATTTATTCCACCAAAGAACGGATTTACAAATATCATTATTAATCCAATTAATCCAATACCAAAGAAAGGATATAATAATGTTGGTTTTAAACCTTCTAATGCTTGTGGTAATTTATCAAATATCTTTTTTAATCCTAATACTAAGTAACCACCTAAGAACCCTGCAAATAATGCTCCTAAGAATCCTCCACTAATAACTGATATTGAAGAATCAAATGCACTTGCATAAGTTGTTCCTAAATTAGCTAACATACCACCAACGAAACCAACTGCAAGACCTGGTCTATCTGCAATACTCATTGAAATATATCCTGCAAGTACTGGTAACATAAATCCAAATGCAGTTTCACCTATAGTTTTTATTAATGCAGCTATTGGAGTATTTTTACCAAAGTTAGCTGGATCAATACTGTAGTTGTCTAATAAGAACGCTAAAGCTATTAATATACCTCCACCAATAACAAATGGTAACATATGAGATACACCATTCATTAAGTGTTTATATATTTGTCTTCCAATGCTTTCTCCATCTTCTGATGATGAACCTTCACTATCACTTCCACCTGCATGATGATAAACTGGCGCATCTCCACTAGTAGCTCTATTTAATAATTCCTCTGTTTTATGAATTCCATTTGCAACCTTAGTTTGAATAACTTTTTTTCCTTCAAATCTAGCCATTTCAACTTTTTTATCAGCTGCAACTATTATACATTCAGCATTAGCTATTTCTTCATCAGTTAAAACATTTTTAGCTCCTCCTGAACCATTAGTTTCAACCTTTATTGTAATTCCCATATCCTTAGCTTTATTTTCTAAAGCCTCAGCTGCCATAAATGTATGAGCTATACCTGTTGGACATGCAGTAACAGCTAATACTCTATATCCATTAGTTTGCGCCTTTTGAGCCTCTTCTTTATCATTTTCTGCTTTTAATTTATCATTTTCCTTAGAATCAATAAGTGATAGGAACTCATCAACACTTTTAGCATTTATTAATTGCTCTTTAAAATCTGGATCCATTAACATCATTGATAGTCTTGCTAATACATCTAAGTGAAGATTATTTTCTCCTTCTGGTGCTGCTATCATGAAGAATAACTTTGCTGGTTCACCATCTAAAGAATCATAATCAACACCATTAGTAAGTACCATTGCACTAAGACCAGCTTCCTTTACTGCACTTGTCTTTGCATGTGGAATTGCTATATTATCTCCAATTCCTGTTGTACTTAAGCTTTCTCTTTCTAAAACAGCCTTTTTATATGCCTCTTTATCTCTTAATCTTCCTGTAGCATCCATTAAATCAACTAATTTATTTATTGATTCTTCTTTAGAACCTACTTTAGGATTAAGTGCTATACCATTCTTTTTTAATAAATCAGTAATTTTCACTTTTTCTTCCTCCTTAAACTATCTATTTTACTTGTTCTAATAATTCGTAAACATAATCTTTTGTAGCCAATCCTTCTGAAAATGCTGATGCACTTCCTGTTGCTACACCTAATTTAAATCCATCTTCAATTTTTTCTGAATTTAAATACCCAGCTATAAATCCAGCAACCATTGAATCTCCTGCTCCGACTGAGTTCTTTACTACACCCTTTGGTACATTGCTCGTTGTAACATCTCCATTAGAATTTATTAATACTGCTCCATCTCCAGCCATAGATATAATTACATTTTGTGCTCCCATATCCTTAAGCTTTTTAGCATACTCTATAACTTCTTCTTTACTATTAATTTTTACTCCAAATAACTCTCCAAGTTCATGATGATTTGGCTTTATTAAAAATGGATTATACTTTAATACCTTAAGTAATGATTCACCAGTTGTATCAACTATAAATTTAACACTCTTTTCTTGAAGTCTTTCCATTATTCTTTCATAAACATCTGTTGGCATTGTTTTTGGAATACTACCTGCTAAAACTAATATATCTCCAGATGTTAATGTATCTAACTTTCCATAAAGCTCTTCTAATGCTTCTGCTGATATATCTGGTCCACCACCATTTATTTCACTTTCAACATCAGCTTTTATTTTTACATTTATTCTAGACATACCTTCTTTTAGTTTTATGAAATCTGTATCACATCCAAACTCTCTAACTCTTCTTTCTATTTCATCTCCAGTAAAGCCAGCTATAAATCCTAGTGCCTTACTTTTAACTTCTAGATTGTTTAATACTATTGATACATTAATTCCTTTTCCACCAGCATAAACAAATTCATTATTACTTCTATTAACATGCCCTAAGTTAAATTCATCCATCTTAACAATATAATCTAAAGCTGGATTAAATGTTATTGTATATATCATTAGTTTTCCACCTCCAAAGTTTCTGTTTCATATCTATATCTATTATTCTCTAAACCTCTAGTTATTATTTTAGCTTCTTTAATATTTGCAAAAGTTATTGAACTTATTTCATCAAATTTTGATTTATCACATAAAACAAATCTTTTTTTACTTCTATGTAATGCCTCACTTTTTACCATAGCTTCTTTAACATCTGGTGTAGTAAATCCTCTTTCAATATCTACTCCATTTGATCCAAAAAAGCCCTTTGTAAAATTGTATTTTCTTAAACTATTTACAGTTTCAGCTCCTACGATAGCTTCAGTGGCAAGTTTTAATTCTCCACCTAAAATATATGTAGTACATTTCTTTTTAATTAACTTTCTTGCATGAACAATTCCGTTAGTTACAAATATAGCTTTTGTATTATTTATAAAATTAATCATAAGTTCTGTAGTTGTTCCTGCATCTATATATACTAAATCATTATCTTCTATTAATGATGCAGCATATTCTGCAATCTTTAACTTTTCATCTATATTTAAAGCCTGTCTATTCTCAACAATATCATCAGTTGTATTTATACTTATTTCTTTTAATAATGTAGCTCCTCCATGAACCTTCTTCAATAATCCTGCCTTATCAAGAGCAGTTAAATCTCTTCTAATAGTAGACTCTGAAGTATTTAAATATTTAACTAAGTCATTTAAATAAACCACCGATTCTCTTTCTAACTTTTCTAAAATAAGATTATGTCTTTTCTCTGATAACATTTACACCACTTCCTTGATTTTATAATACTCTAATTTCAATCGTAAGTCAATCATTTTCATTCAAAAACTTTCATTTTCATTCATAATCACTCATTTTATTTGCTAGT